>CAZMWN010000097.1:0-11218 GCA_964569935.1 uncultured Pirellulales bacterium | reverse complement strand
CAGCCCCAGCAGCCCCAATATCAGGTGCCTGCTGAACCGATGAGAAATGATTTTCAGTCGAGCCTTCTCGATAGTGTATCCCGTAGGCGTAGATAAAAGATACTTAAAGGGAGAAGACGTTTGTGAGTCCAATTAGGAACAAGTCAAGAGTTTATCATGCGATTACAGCATTATTGCTGCTTATCCTGGCTTTATCCATAGTTGGATGTATGAGCACCAGGGGTATACAAGTTATTCCCTTAGGTAGCCGGGGTACACTGGACCTCAGTGCCGATGATATCGTGGAAATTATGGGAGCAGCAGGTTTTTCCGATACGCAGATAATCGAGTATGGAACAGAAGTGCACGATGGGCTGGCGCAATCCGGAGCTGTACAAATCAAGATGGGCAGGAAAGTGGAAGCTATTTTTGCCGTTAATGGCAATGATATATACATCAGCACTCGCTTGCGGGGTTATTTCATATATAATATCGATACCGGTTGGGTCACCGGTGAGAGGGGCTGATAATTATTCCACTCTTGTTGGTATAATTAACTAAACTATCTTTAAATCTCCCCGTTAAAAAAAGTCTGCTTTAATCTTTCCATCATTTTTTTCAGACCCATGTCAGAAACTACAAATCAGTATTAAGCCTGTATAAGTAAGAAGCTGTGTGGATTTCTGCCATATTGGCACCTAAGATTATAGCACATCAAAACTGTAACTTCTTATTTCATAAGCTATTATAATTTTTAGCACTTTGGGCACGCTTTTTGCAATTCTCATATATTATAGAATATCTATAATGTTTAGTTGGTTATCCGCTTGAAAAGGAATTTTGTCATGAAATTCGACAAGTTCACATTGAAGGCTCAGGAAGCATTGGCAACTGCTCAACAGATTGCAATGGCTAAATCTCATACTGTAACTTCACCGTTGCATTTGCTAAGTGTTCTTTGTGACGATGAAACCGGTACGGTTATTGAGTTGTTAAAGAAAATCGGGGCCAATATTTCGAGGATCAAACAGATGACCGAGAGTGAGCTGGGTCGTATGGCTCAAGGTCATGGCAGCAGCCAAATTATTCCTGATCCGGCTTTTAGCCAGGTTGTTCTCGATGCGCAAAATCGTGCCGATTCGATGGGGGACGAATATTTAAGTGTGGAGCATTTATTCATTGCGTTGGCTTCGGTACAAAGCGATGCTAAAGAGATATTACGACTTAACTCAGTGACATCCGAGCAGATTGAAAATGCCCTGAAAGAGGTCCGAGGATCCGAAAAGATAACCGACCAGAATCCGGAGGCAAAATACAAAGCACTCGAACGCTACGGGATTGACCTTTTAGAAATGGCGCGGAGGGGAAAACTCGACCCGGTCATCGGCAGGGACGAGGAAATACGACGATGTATGCAGGTTCTCAACCGCAGGAAAAAAAATAATCCGGTATTGATTGGCGAACCTGGCGTGGGTAAAACCGCCATTGTTGAGGGCCTCGCTCAGCGCATCGTCTCAGGTGACGTCCCATCAGGTTTGAAAAATAAGAGAGTTATCGCTTTGGATATGGGAGCATTAATAGCAGGAACGAAATTCAGGGGTGAATTTGAGGATCGGCTCAAGGCAGTGCTCAAGGAAGTGATTGCCGCCGGTGGTCAGGTAATTCTTTTTATCGATGAGTTACATACAGTCGTGGGGGCAGGGAAAGCGGAAGGTGCCGTTGATGCCGGTAATCTTTTGAAACCCTCGCTTGCCCGCGGCGATTTACGCTGCATTGGGGCGACGACAATCGATGAATATCGTAAATATGTTGAAAAGGATGCAGCGCTTGAGAGACGTTTTCAGCCTATTTTAATTGACCCGCCGAACGTTGAAGAAACCATCGCCATTCTTCGAGGGCTGAAAGACCGCTACGACACACATCATGGAGTTCGTATTACGGACTCGGCACTTGTTGCGGCGGCTACGTTATCCAACAGGTACATTACCGATCGATGGCTGCCGGACAAGGCAATTGATTTGATTGATGAATCGGCCTCGAAGCTGAGGATTGAGAACGATTCACTGCCCGCTGAACTGGATGGCATTCGCAGGAAGATTGTTCAGCTTCAAATCGAACGTGAAGCTCTGATAAAAGAAAGTGACGATGCGAGCAAAGAACGATTGAAAAAGGCCGAAAAACAGTTGGCCCAATTGCAGCAGCAGGATGAAACACTGACAGCTCAATGGGAAGGCGAGAAGGGCCATATCGACCAGATAAAAGCACTGAAACATGAGATTGAAAACGCTCAAAACCAGTTCGAGGATGCACAACGCAAAGGTGACCTGGAAACAGCAGCCCGTTTAAAATACGAGACGATAACCAATCTGAAAAAAGAGCTGGAAGAAAAAGAGACCCAGCTTTCCGGTTCCGACCGGGCTATAATCCATAACGAAGTATCCGAGGAGCATATTGCAGAAGTTGTCTCCAAGTGGACCGGAATACCGGTTGCGAAATTATTAAGCGGGGAACGCGACCGCCTGTTGAAAATGGAAGATTCTGTTCGTCAGCGTGTAGTAGGACAGGACGAAGCAGTCGCAGCATTATGCAATGCGGTCCGCAGGAGCCGCTCAGGTTTATCGGACCCGAACCGCCCGATAGGGACATTTTTATTCCTCGGGCCGACGGGTGTCGGAAAGACCGAACTGTCCAAAGCTCTGGCAGATTTTCTTTTCAATAACCCGAAATCGATGGTTCGGATTGATATGAGTGAGTTTATGGAGCAACATTCGGTAGCCAGGCTTATCGGCGCTCCTCCCGGCTATGTCGGCTATGAAGAGGGCGGACGCTTGACCGAGGCGGTTCGGCAAAAGCCATATTCGGTGATTCTATTGGATGAGATTGAAAAAGCCCACCCGGATGTCTTCAATGTGCTGCTGCAGGTCTTTGATGACGGCCGATTGACGGATGGAAAAGGCAGGACTGTGGATTTCAAGAACACCGTCATTATTATGACCAGCAATATTGCAAGCCAGCAGATTCAGCAGCTCACTGAAGAATCCGGCGCCGACTGGGAGATTGAAGCCCACGTCAAGGATACGCTCAGGCAGATTTTTAAGCCGGAATTTTTGAACAGAATCGATGAGATAATCGTCTTCCACATGCTAAGCAAAAACCATTTGAAAAGAATCGTTGATATTCAGCTTAATTATCTCTCAGACCGTCTTGAGGGCCGCAATATAAAGGTTGAATTTACCGACAATGCCCGCAAACAGATTATGGATGAAGGTTACGATGCCGCTTTTGGTGCGAGACCTTTGAAGCGAACTATCCAACAGCGTTTGGAGAATCCTTTGGCCGCCGAACTTTTAGCCGGCAAATTCACCGACGGCGATAAAATTAAAATCGACGCCGATTCCCACAAATTCACCTTCAAAAAAATCGCCTAAAAAAGAGAAGTAGTTTGCTTTTCTATCTTAATAATTTCTATGTTTGCAAAACTGCGAGAATTTTCTTCTCAGTTATGTCAGTCAATTGCTTTTTCACCATGTTTTGCCACCTTTTTGGCATTGTCTGAAAGGCATTTTTAATTGTATCACTTTGTCCTGAGTCTGTTAAAGCATTAAGTATCCTAATCGCGGCATCTTTATCCTTTGCTTTTTTCTCAGCTTTGGGTCTTCTGCTCATAATAAGTAATTTATGCAAGGCGAAATTCGCCGGATGAGGAAGCGTAATCGTTATTGAACCGAGTTTGCATTTAATTGTATCCTTACAGAGAAAATCAAGAAATCTAAGTGCTTGAGCATTCAAGCCAAGTTGCGGCAAAGGATAAGGCTTATTTGAACCTTTGTCTTTTTCAGGAACTAAAAATTCAACAATAAGTTCCGGATGTTCCAACCTGATATATCCTTGAGAACCTGTAAATCCAGTGACGAAACCCAGGTCTTTCAATAATTCAGCGACATCAACTTTTTCCTGGATAGATTTCGGTTGCGGAATAAGTAAGTCCATATCTCGGGTGGTTAGTGATGTCATGTACTTTTTATCGCTAAAGAAATCCTTATAAAAAATAGTGCACCAGCTACCCACAAGGACAAGGTGTTTTAGTATGCCCGTTTTATCCAGTCGATGCAGAACTTCTATACATAATTCATGTTGACTTTTTTCCACGTAAGGTGCCCTTTAGGAATTTAATCTGTTTTTTAACATCAGAAAGAAGTTTCCTGTATTTTGCCCTGTATTCTTTGGCCTCTTTATACTTCAGTATTTCCTTATTATTAACTTTTTTCCCTTTATAGATAAATTTGACTTTGCCGTTTTCTCTGACGACAAGGTAATAATACTGGTGCCCTTTGACATTCTTTTTTATCAGCGAGCCTTTGGGCAATTTGGCCAGTTCTTTCTCGTAATTTTTCTTCATCGCCAGAGAATTCGCCAGTTCTTCTTCCAACATGCTTTTTATTATTTTCATTTTGTTTTCCTTGGCCTAATCAAAGTTACCATACAAATTGCATTATATTGTACTTTGTATGGTAATGAGAATCAAGCGGTTGTCATACAAATATAGTGTTTTTTGCGTTTGTATGGTAATTCTATAAGGTAGAGATGACTTATAAAACTACCGGTCGGCAAATTTACCGACGGCGACACAATCAAAATCGACGCCGACTCATTCTCCGTAGCTTCACTACTGCGAAGGATGAGAGCCCCACACTACGATAGTAGGATAATGTAAAGGGCTAAAGTGTAAAAGACTATTTCGAGTCCATGACAATACGAAAACCAATAAGATAATTCGGCTGGTTCGGGTCGGAGAGGGTACGGGCCGCAGAGCGGCATAGCTCTGCAGCATTCGACCAGGAACCGCTGCGAACAACGCGCTGCTTCCCATTGTCAGGACCCGTCGGGTCAATATTTGTCATGTTATAAAAATTGTTCGTGTACCAATCGGCGCACCATTCCCCGACGTTGCCATGCATGTCGTACAGATCCCAGGCGTTAGGTTTCTTCAGCCCTACATAACATGCCGTACCGAAGCTATTGTCTTTATACCAGGCGTATTGATCGAGCTGGTAGCAATTAGGCTCATCGCCGTAGGTGAATTTGCCATAACGAAAGGCGTTTGGTTTATTCTGCCCCGCACTATTTGTTGTACTGTCGCTAATCTTTTGATACCAGGCACTCCAACTGATCTGGAAACAATTGGGATCATCGCCATAGCAGAAGTGGGTGTCCGAGCCGGCTCGACAGGCGTATTCCCACTCGGCCTCGGTGGGTAATCGAAATCCGCTTCCGAGTTTCTTACAGAAGGCTACAGCGTCATCCCAGGAGACATAGCACATCGGAAAATCACTGCCTATTCCGTTTAATGGTAAGCCGACAATATATTTATCGCGCTGCTGCCGAACGGTCGTGCCCATAACTGCTTCCCACTGGCCCTGTGTCACCTCGTACTTTCCCATATAGAATGGCCTGGTAATCTGGATCAGTCTGCTGACAGGGTCGCAGTTGAGCCAGCTCTTCTCAGATGAAGGCGTACCCATGTAGAAACTTCCGGCTGGTATTAGAACAAGCTCCATTGCCACGCCGTTGCCGAGATCTATGGTTTTCTCTTGTTCCAGAGAGGATTGGACTTCACCGGCGACAGCCTTTTCTTCATTCACATGTGAAACATCAAACGCAACTTCCTTAAGGCTGTTCTGTTTTTCTTCGCAGCCGGCAATCGCCCCAAGACAAAGTGAAATTACTCCCAAGACAAGTATCGCTTTCGGTACGTTCTTCATCTTCGTCCCCCTTTGTTTAACCGTGATTTCCCATATCCTCCTTGACGAATGATTCCCGCAGATTACACATCTTACTATACTATAATTCTATCTCAAAGTCAAAGATATTTGGAAACTTGAGCGATATCTTATCTATTCCTGATGATGTCCCCCGTTGGTCTATTTCATAGAGTTCCGATACGCAGAACTCAGAACGCATAACGCTGTACGTCATAAGTTAACTGGGATGCCTTTGTCGCGGAGGTATTCTTTCATTTGTGTTATTGTGTAATTCTCGAAGTGGGTAATCGAAGCCATCAGGACTGCATCTGCACCGCCGTCAACGATGGCATCGTAAAGATGTTCCAGAGTTCCGGCCCCGCCCGATGCGATTACGGGGATATTGACCGCATCGGTAACGGCCTTGTTCAGCTCGTTGTCGTATCCGGCCTTAGTGCCGTCGGCGTCCATACTGGTCAGCAGGATTTCGCCGGCGCCTAATTTTTCGGCCTTAACAGCCCATTCAACCACATCAATATCGGTCGGTTCCGTGCCGGCTTTCACACAGACCTTCCATCTGCCGGGTCGCTCTTTCGACCGGCGGGCGTCAATTGCTAAAACTACGCATTGATTTCCAAAGCGCTCGGCGGCTTCTGTTAGCATGTCCGGATTCTCAACTGCTGCGGTATTGACCGAGACCTTTTCGGCACCACTTCGCAGGAGCTCGTCGATTTGTTCTACGGTCTGAATTCCGCCGCCAACGGTGAAGGGGATAAAGACGTTCGCTGCGACCTTCTCGACAAGCTCGACGATTGTTTTGCGGGAACGAATAGTGGCGGTAATATCGAGGAACACCAGCTCGTCGGCGCCGGTGTCACTGTATCTGGCGCCTAATTCGACGGGGTCACCGGCGTCGCGGAGATTTAGGAAATTTACACCCTTGACCACGCGATTATCTTTAACGTCGAGGCACGGTATAATTCTTCTTGTCAACATTTTTAATATTTAGCCCCACGTTTCACGTAGGGTCCTTATTTTATTGTTTACAAATGTCATAAAAATTCTGTAGCACTTTCAGGCCGGTCTTACCACTCTTTTCCGGGTGGAACTGCGTGCCGTATATTTTTGCCTTTTGCACCGATGCGACAAGCTCAAAACCATACTCGGTATAGGCTATTTTTACCTGATCATCCGCAGGCTCGGCATGGAACGAATGAGCGAAATAGAAGTGTTTCTCATTTCCAAGCCCGGCGAATAAATCCATATCCTTTGGCAGTTTGACTAAATTCCAGCCCATATGCGGAATCACCCGTCCCTTTGGGATGGGAACCACGTTACCACAAACTAATCCAAGGCCTTTATGTTGGCCGTATTCGCTGCTTGTATCGAAAAGCATTTGGTAGCCCACGCATATTCCCAGAAGTGGCCTGCCATCTGATGCAACTTCTTTTATTAGTCCCGCAAGCGAGCCTAACGCATTTATGGCATAACCAAAGGCGGCGACGCCGGGCAGGACAAGCCCGGAGGCGTTTTCGATGGTCTTCGGTTCGCGGCTGAGCACCGCCTCGCAGCCAATATGCCGAAATGCGTTACGGACGCTTCTGACGTTTCCCACATTATAATCGATTATAACAATCATAATTTGCGGTTGACTAATAACTATTTACAAATTACCATTGGAGAATACGATACTTGGCCCCAAAAACCAAAGGAGAATATTAGCTTAAAAACTGGGAGTAGTAAATAGCAAATGTGTGGCATAGTAGCTTATCTGGGGAAAAAAGTTGCGCAACCAATCCTGATAGAGGGATTAAAACGGCTGGAGTATCGAGGTTATGATTCGGCCGGTGTTGCGCTTCTGGGAAGAGGTGGGATAAGAATTAAAAAAACCAGCGGCAGAATCGTCGCTCTGGAAGAGATTCTGGATGAGCCTGATCCGATGGAGACGTTTGGTATCGGGCATACCCGCTGGGCCACTCACGGAGAACCGAACACCGTAAATGCTCATCCTCATTTGGATTACTCCGGCAAAATTGCTGTTGTTCATAACGGCATTATCGAAAACTACGATACAATAAAAAAATGGCTGCAAACCGAAGGTGTCGAATTTGTCACCAACACTGATACCGAGGTGATAGCGAATTTAATCGGTTATTTCTATGCCAGGGCCGATGATACTCAGGAACAGGAGCAACGCAGGGGGCAGAATAAATTTGAGTGGGGCGTTCGGCGAGCTCTTCGGGAGCTGCACGGGACATTCGGCTTGGCGATTGTGTGCTCGGATTATCCACGTATGCTCATCGGTGCCAAAAGGGGAAGTCCTTTAATCTTAGGGCTTGGTGAGAACGAGTATATCCTGGCTTCGGACGCCGCTGCAATAGTCGAGCATACGACCCAGGCGATATACATGGCGGACAACGAAGTTGTTGTCGTTGGCCCGGACGGCTTTAAGACAAAAACGATTGATAATGTTGCTGTTACCAAGGACCTTATGCATATTGAGTTCTCTTTGGAACAAATCGAATTAGGCGGATTCCAGCACCACATGCTGAAGGAGATTTTTGAGCAGCCCAAGTGCCTTAGTATGTGTATGGGCGGTCGAATCGACAGACAAGGTAATAGAATCAAGCTTGGCGGCATAGCTTCGTACCTCCGTGAGCTGACCCGGACCAAACGACTTATTCTGACCGCGTGCGGAACGGCGTTCCATGCAACACTGGTGGGAGAATTTCTTTTTGTGCAGTTGGCTCGTATCCCGGCGGAAACCGAATACGCCAGTGAATTTCGATATCGCAATCCTATTATTGAAGACGGTACTATTGTTATATCGATAAGCCAGTCCGGCGAAACCCTGGACACTCTTGCGGCGGTAGAGGAAGCAAAGGATCGCGGGGCGATAGTACTCGGTATAGTTAATGTCGTTGGCTCATCCATCGCCAGAGCCACAGATGCGGGAGTATATTTACACGTCAGCCCGGAAATCGGCGTCGCCAGTACGAAAGCCTTTACCGGCCAGGTGGCGGTCCTGACTATGTTGGCAATCGAATTAGGCAGAAGGAGACATATCAGCAGTGACGAGGCCGACAGATATATCGATGAGCTTTCACAGATACCGGATAAGATAAGCCGGATACTAAAGCAGTCTGAGCACATTAAAGAAATTGCCTCCGCTAATATTGAGAGAAACAATTGGCTCTTTTTGGGAAGAGGTCTGAATTACCCTATAGCCCTTGAAGGCGCTTTGAAACTGAAGGAAATAAGTTATATTCACGCCGAAGGTCTGCCGGCTGCAGAGATGAAGCACGGCCCAATAGCATTGATTGTGGACGGTATGCCAGCGGTATTTATCGCTACCTCGGGGCCGCAGCACGATAAGATTATGGGTAATGTTGCCGAGGTTAAAGCACGAGGCGGCAAAATTATTGTTGTTGCAACTGAAGGCGACGAAAGTGTCGAGCAATATGCCGATCATCTAATTACAATCCCCGATGCACCGGCTCTTTTACAGCCAATGTTGGCGGTGGTGCCGTTACAACTTTTAGCCTATCATGCCGCTGTACTTCGCGGACACGATGTTGACAAGCCTCGAAATCTGGCAAAAAGCGTAACGGTCGAATAGTCATTTCCACCCCAATATTCAACCCCCAGAATTAGTCTGGGGACTAACCGAAATTGGCTTTGTTTTGTATAAAAAATGCCAATTTTACTTTCTATTTTGCCTTTATTTGTCATGTTGTCCTTGGGACTCCGCCGTAGGGCGTGCCTGGCGGTACTTACGGAGAGCTTGCGAAACATCTGGGATTCGAACGTAAAAAAGAGATTCTTCACTGCTCTGTGCTCCGCCCGTCCTCCGTTGATTACGGCTCCCCCTGATTTTTTAGATTTGCTATCTGCGATTCACTATTAAATTGTCAACTACATATAATACCCATTACCGGTAAAAAAAAAGTGGTGACAGTCAAATTTATAGAAAAAATCCTTTACTCGTGACTGGTGATTCGTGAATATTGAGTAGTCCTCTTCGGATATGTATACAAAAACGGGACAAGGCAAATGAAACGGTACAAGAAATGTTATTATTATTTAGCATGGGTGGTAATCATTGCATCCACGTTGTTTGTTACACCTGTAGGATCGGCGAGAGCTAAACATGGAGATGTTAATCAATTAAAAGGTTATATCAATGACAAAGAAATACAAATATGACGTAATACACCGCTGGGAAGGCAATCCAATATTAACGATTGAGGATATTCCATTCCCATGCAATACTGTTTTTAATACCGCCTGTGCAAAATACAATGGCCAATACATCCTTCTTTTGCGTGTTGAAGATTTAACCGGCCGGTCTGTTTTTGCCCTGGCCCGCGGCGACGACGGGTATCATTTCGAACTTGAACCGGAACCGGTCATGACACCATGTAAGGGGCAAGATTGTTTTAATGAATACGAACGAAAAGGGATTGAAGATCCACGTATCACTGAAATAGATGGAATATTCTATATTATGTATACTGCCGTCTCACCTTATGGTCCGCTGCTGGCACTGGCAAAGACAGAGGATTTCCAACATTTTGAACGTATCGCACTTATCAGCGAGCCGGAAAATAAAGACGGCGTTTTATTCCCGGAGAAAATAAACGGTAAGTATGCGCGCTTTGACAGGCCCGTCGCCGGCGGGATAGCAAATATTTGGATTTCGTTCTCCGATGATTTGATTACCTGGGGCAACTCACGCTGTGTCATGACGGTCAGGGACGATCATTGGGACTCCTGGCGTATCGGAGCATCATCGCAGCCGATTAAAATTGATGAAGGATGGCTTCTTATCTATCATGGAGTCAAAGCAGCCTCGGGCGGCCCGATCTATCGGCTCGGTGCCGCAGTATTGGCTTATGATGACCCTTCTAAGGTGTTGTGTCGAAGTGCTATACCGATTCTTTCACCGCGTGAGTATTATGAGCGCGTTGGAGATGTTAATAATGTCGTCTTTTCCTGTGGTGCGATACTTGAGGATGATGGGCAGGAGTTGAAGATTTATTACGGCGCTTCGGATACTTCAATTTGTCTTGGTACGGCAAAAGTTAATGAGTTGATGCAGTTCTGTACTATCGGGGAACATTGACGAAAAAGCGTCACGGTCGAATAGTCTCGTTTTCTCTGCTATATTCGAACTCAGGAATTCATCTGGGGCACTAAAACCTATCCTGAGCAAAGCCGTGGTGTAAAAGAATGGTCTCTGAATTGGGCTAATTTTAGACTTGCTTCGTATTTCGATATTCGGTATTAGGATTTAATATGAAACTTTGCAAGAACCCAATAAGTAACAAGATGTTCAAAAGAAAGCTCCAGAGAGGCTTCACATTAGTAGAGTTGCTTGTTGTTATTGCTATTATTACCAGTCTGCTCTCGATACTTATGCCGTCGCTAAGAAAAGTTAGAGCAATGGCGATGCGTCTAAAATGCACTCACAATATCAAGCAAATTGATATTGCAAT
>CAZMWN010000096.1:0-11296 GCA_964569935.1 uncultured Pirellulales bacterium | reverse complement strand
CTGCGAAATGCTGACAGAGTTGGGGTGTGATCCAATGGGATTGCATTCGCTCGGCAGTTGTGTCTTGTATGCAGAGATCCTGAGGCTGGATGGTGAAGATGGGCGTAAACTGGACCTCGGGTTTGTTGGAAAAGTAGTGAGCACGAATTCGCAGTTGCTCAAGACGCTCTGTTATAATGGGACGATACCGGTTGTTGCATCGATAGCAAAAGATAAAATTGGCGGTAAGTTAAATATCAACGCCGATAGTGCAGCGGGCAAAGTCGCCGCCGAAGCCGGTGCTGAGAAGCTCGTTGTTGTGAGCGATACTCATGGGATAAGAACCGACCTTGAAGACCCGGATAGTTGGATTTCGAGTCTGGATGAAGCGAAGATTAAGGAAATGATTGATGATGGTATCATCACAGATGCGATGTTCCCCAAGGTCGAGGCTTGTCTGATGGCATTAGATGCAGGAGTCAAAAAGGCACATATTATCGACGGGCGAATCCCGCATTCCTTATTGCTTGAAATTTATACGGACAAGGGGATCGGAACACAAATAATCAGGAATTAAAAAGTGAGATATTTTTTTTCAAAAAGCGTTGAGGATAAAAGACAAATTATGACTACACAGGAGACAATTGAATTGTTTAACAAATACGTTATTGCCAACTACGGCCGACTGCCGCGGGTGATTGTCAAGGGCGAAGGTTGTTACCTGTATGACGCCGACGGCAATAAGATACTGGATATGTTCCCCGGCTGGGCTGTCAGTGCGATAGGCCATTGCCATCCAAAGGTGGTGGAGGCATTACGCAAGCAGGCCGGCGAGCTTTTACATATCGATAATACTTTCTATTCTGAGCCACAAGGTAAATTGGCCAAGCTGCTCAGCGAAAGGGCGTTTGGCGGCAAGTGCTTTTTCTGCAACAGCGGCGCAGAGGCTGTTGAAGCGGCATTGAAATTAGCGCGTCTGCATACGGCACGGGAAAAATATAAGTTTATCACCGCAGAAGGCAGCTTTCACGGGCGGACTTTTGCGACGATGACTGCGACAGCGCAGCCAAAACATCACGAAGGTTTATTGCCGTTACTGCCGGGTTTTATCTATGTGCCGTTCAATGATGTTTCGGCTCTGGAGTCGGCTTTTGATAATGAAGTGGCAGCAGTAATGATTGAACCGATTCAGGGCGAAGGCGGGATAAATTTAGCTACCGCTGAATATTTACAGGCGATTCGCCGGCTCTGCGATGAGAATCAGGCTGTTATGATTTGCGACGAAGTCACAACGGGAATAGGTAGAACCGGTAAATGGTTCGGATACCAGCATTTTGGTGTTGAGCCGGATATTATTACAATGGCCAAAGCTCTTGGAGGTGGTGTTGCAATTGGAGCGACGATGGCCAAAGAAGAAATCGCGGCTTCTCTTGTTCCCGGCAAACATGCTACGACGTTTGGTGGTAATGCGCTGGTTTGCGCAGCGGCGATAGCGGTCATAGAGGCGATAGAAGAGGAAAATCTGCTTGAAAACGCGAACCAGCTTGGCCGATATACTATGGACAAGCTGGAACCGCTAAAGCAAAAGCACAGTGTCATCGACAGTATTCGCGGAGTTGGTTTGATGATTGGAATTCAATTGAACAGCTCGGGTGTGGAGATTGTAAATAAATGCCTGGAAAAAGGTTTACGCATTAACTGCACACAAAGCACCGTTCTGCGGTTTATGGCACCGATGATAGCAACTGAAGATCAAGTCGACCAGGCCATTGAGATTCTTGATAGTGTTCTGGCTGAAACTTAGTTATGAACGAGGATGAGAGATGAAAGATTTCCTTTCGATAATTGATTGCCCGACAGAGTTTCTCAAAGACTTGCTGCGGATAAGCACCAGGCTCAAAAGATTGTACACTTTTGGCAGTAGTGAATTGTGCCTTGCTGGCAAGACTCTGGCTATGCTTTTTGAAAAGCCGAGCCTGCGAACCCGGATTAGCTTCCAGGTTGCCATGACGGACCTTGGCGGCCATCCGATATATGTCAAACCGGAAGACATCGGTGGCATCGGCAAGCGAGAGCCAATCAAAGATATTGCACGGGTCCTGAGCCGATATGTTGACGGTATAATGGTGCGAACTTTCGAGCACAGTACCGTCATCCAGTTGGCCGAATATGCGTCCGTGCCTGTTATTAACGCCCTGACGGACTGGTTGCATCCCTGCCAGGCGATGGCAGATGTACTCACTATCGAAGAATATTTCGATGATGTTAAAGGTTTGAAAATTGCTTTTATTGGTGACGGCAATAATGTTGCTCGGTCATTAGCATTTGCATGTGCAAAGTTTGGTATGCAGATGGTTGTTGCTACACCTGCCGGTTACGAGCTTGATGCTGAAGCAATCGAAAGAGCAAATCAGGTATTACCCGATTGTGTCCGGCAAACGAACGATCCCAAAGAGGCAGTTGCTGATGCAAATATTATTTATACGGACACCTGGGTCAGTATGGGGCAGGAGGATGAAAAACAAAAACGCCAGGCGGATTTTGCAGGTTTCCAGGTCAACGACGAATTAGTCAAATCCGCACCGGATCACGCTAAAATTATGCACTGTTTGCCGGCATATCGCGGCTTTGAAATCACCGATGAAGTTGCTGAGTCACCCAATTCGATTATGTTTGACCAGGCCGAAAACCGCCTGCACTTCCAGCGAGCGTTACTGAAAAAGCTCATGAGCTGAGACGAAGAGCTTGGCGAAGTGACGCCGGAGTTTTTCCGGCCTCTGTAAGGGTGGAAGTCAGTGACATTTTCAGTCTCGATTTGAAAATCAGCAAGTTTGAGATCAACCTTAATCTTTAATCTGCTGGAATGATGAACGATGAGTATCCACCAAGTTATGTCAAAGAAAACGAATAAGACCGCAAGAATCAAAAAGCTGCGAAAACAATCCAGATAATAACTCCCGTGAGCCGATATTAGTACTGTAGAGAGAAAAAGAAGTTATAACTATGTGGGCTTTAGGGATTTAACAATGAAATTAGGCGAGGCCCAGGTCGAGAAAGAAATTGTGAAAGATGAAAAAGACCGATGTTTTACTTTACATCTGCCCGCACAAGAATCTCCGATGATGGGTGAGAGAGGAAATGAGCCTCTCATGATTAACGAGATCAAGGATAAATCCGGATTAGCAGGCAGTTACGTTAATTCTCACTTGGGGCACGAGAGAGTTGCTGAAAAGCTTTCACTATTTCGTGACAATTATGAGCAATTCATTCGAGATTTGGGCGGATTGGTAAATTTTTTTAATGAGATTCCTGCCGAACCGCCATCAACTCCGGATGGTGCTATAATGCCTCATTGGTCAAACAATTACCTGCCGCCAAGTGATGCCATAGCGCTATGTGGCTTTTTGTTTAAATACAATCCTGCGGTTTATATGGAAATTGGTTCAGGCAATTCAACGAAATTCGCAAAGCGAGTTATTTCGCATTTCAATCTAAGGACAAAAATTATTTCCATCGATCCATCGCCAAGAGCGGTAATCGACTCAATTTGCGATGAATTTGTTAGAGCACCTATCCAGATTGTCCCGAAGAGTGTATTTCAGGCACTTCGCGAAGACAACATATTATTTATTGATGGCTCACACAGGTGTCTGCAGAACTCCGATGTTACTTACGTATTCCTGGATATACTTCCAAACCTCCGTCCTGGTGTATTGATACATTTTCATGATATCTTTTTGCCGGATGATTACCCGTCTGAATGGGCAGAACGTTTCTACAATGAGCAATATCTACTGGGCGTTTTGCTCCTTTTTGGCTCTGGATACGAAATCCTTTATTCATCGAAATACGTCAGCCTTGATCCTGATCTCAGCAGGCAGTTCGTGACGCTATTAAATAAGTCACCGGACGGCGGCTCGATTTGGATGAGACTAAACCAGTAATGCTCCAAGTCTGAGTAAAGAAAGGATTGCAAAACCTCTCTCGAACGGGTATAGTAAATATAGAGTTTAAAGCAGGTTATTTTTCCGGGATTCACACGAAATGGGTAAAAAAGAGCAAATTGAGATACAGCAGCTTGAGACTGTCGAGCCGATAGGCAAACGCGTCCTGATTCGCAAGGATGAGGACAAAAAGCAGACCAAAGGCGGTATTCAATTACCCGATAATATTGAAATCCCCACGATAACCGGCAGGATTGTAACTATCTCGGCAGAGATAGAAAATTCGCCGGATATTCCCCTGCGGCGATACGACAAAGTGCTGTTCAATCCAAAAGGTGCTATCCCCGTTGATTTCGAAGGCGACAATCGGTTATTTGTTGTCGAGGTCGAAAATGTCGTCGCAGTCTTCAGAAAATCATAGAATCTCTCCATAGGTATAAATCTTAAAAAGACCTCCCCGGAGAAAGTTATATATAATCAATCAATGCTGATTTTCAACTCTGGTGCTTTTCTTGAAATTCTGATATTTTTATGAGGTCTGGCGGAACTTTTTTTGGATTGCGCCGACTTTATCTGCGGAAAGAGAGAATGAAAGACAAGTTTACAAGGGAATTTCAGGAGTTTTGGATCCAGACTGCCGACAAGGTGCGGGCGTATATGTTTTGTGCATGTCGGAATTGGGCTGATGCGGAGGATCTGGCACAGGATTGCTGCCTTAGGGCATTACGGGCGTGGGGACAGTTTGACGGCAGAGCGAGCAGACAGGCGTGGCTTTTCGGAATTGCCCGGAGGACACGTGTTGACTGGTTCAGACGAAGGAAACGTGAATTTGTTTCTGTTAGTTCGAATAGCATGGACAATTTTAGTAAGGTTGCTCCTAAGAAAAATAATAATATTGAGATAACCGAGAAAGTATGGAATGCTCTTAAAAATATAAACACGGAACAAAGCGAAGTTATTCATATGAGATTTGCAGCGGGATTAGATTATGCTCAGATAGCACATACTCTTGGTATTCCAATTGGGACAGTAAGATCGCGATTACACCGAGGATTAAAAGCCATAAAAGAAAATATTGGAGAATGGGAAAATGGAACGTGACGCAATAGAGAGATTAGCGATGGATTCGGCGGCCGGTGAACTAAATGAAGATACAGGAGCTCTATTTAAAGAATACCTTGCTGAACATCCTGATGCCAACAAATGGGCCGAAGATATGCTTGGGATTTATGAAAAAACCGAAGCGGCGATCGGTGTAAAAACAAAACATACCGCCAGGATAGATACAAGCATAGCAGATGTCGATATGAAGCCCCGTTCAATGGTTTTTTGGCTGCCCATAGCGCGCTGGGCGGCGGTTGTAATTTTCGCGGCTTTCATTGGAGTTGCGGCAGGGCGATGGTCGAAATCTGTTCATTTGGAACGAAATCCTCAAAGAACAATAGTCTCGCAGGATTTGACTGTTGAACAACCGAGCTTAGATTTGGAAAGTATCGGCGAAAGCTTCTGGCGGAAAAAAGCTCTGGCAATGTTAACTTCACCGTCGTCTAAGATACACGAAGATTACGTTACGGGCCCGAAGTTGTGGGAAAGATACAGACAATTTATTAAGGAGAAAAATTATGAATAATCGCATGAAAAGTCTGGGATTAATCGGATTCTATATTGTTGCGTTTTTTTTCATCGGTTGTATTCCGGAAGATTCACTTGAATGGTCTGAAGATGGTTCGGTCGGATTGTTGAGAGTTGAGGGGGCATTGTATTTAGTGGATGGTCAAACCGGCGAATTAACTTCAATTGCACAGAAGGATGTTCAATCCTGGCCGGATATTTCCAAAGATGGCAGTTTGATTGTCTATAGCGAAGAGGTTGAGTGTGACAGTCTCTCGCAAGGCTTAAAGCTTTTACCGCCCAGGCAGGTAAAAATGATACAATATAATGCCAAGCGAATGGGCGAGTATATTTTAGAGGCTGGGAGTCTTGGAATGATTGAAAAATTTCCCGATCCGGATGATGAACTTCTCAGACCCGAAGAATACAGGAACTGGGCGATTCGATATATGTATGAAAATGCAGATGATGAGCTTTTGAAAATATTAGGAGATGAGGGAATTAAATTGGCCAAAGAAAAGCTTCTGCGTTATTTTCAGGTTGTCGTAGTACCCAGGGACAATCTGAATGATAAACGTATTGTAGCAACCAATATATTCGGGACTGTTGCAACACAGTTATCCCCTGACAACCGGTATGTGGCTTATATTATGCAGACGCAATACGGCCAGGAAGAGGATGAATATTCCCTGTATGTTACATTCCTCAAAGGTGATAACAAGGCCATGCTTGTAGATCGACGTGTCGCTTTGGGCTACGATTGGCGAAAAGATTCGAAAGCGATTGCGTATATGGATGCCGATACAGACAACTTAGGCGGGGATGAGCTTGCCCTTGGGACATTACAGGAAAGAGTTATTGTCGGTGAAGAAAATAATCTTTTAGCCAAACCGATAGAATTGGAAGAGAAAGAAAATGGCTCGGTCGAAATGTATCAATGCACCAGTGATGTATCGTCACTTGCCGGCCTGATTTATTATCCCTGGCTGAAGGTCAGGTACGGGCTCGAAGGGCGAATATTCTTTTCAACTTGTAGTATGCCATTACCTATGAGTAAAAGAGACGAACCCGGCTGGTCGCTGTTCTGCTATGATTCTGTTACCGGTGTGGTCACAAATGTGCTGCCCCTGAGTGCATTGAATTATACAAGCCAGGCTATGCCTATGTTGCAATTTGAGCTGTCACCGGATGGGAAAAAAGTTCTGTTACCCATTAAAAACAACAGGTTGATAGATTACGAGTTTGGAACGGATAATGTAGGGCTTCCGATATTTGAAGATGAGGGATTCGGCGATGAAGAAATATCGGCGCTGGTCCCGACCTTCAAGGGCAACGACGAAATCTCTTTTCTCGTCTCCGGAAAGAGCCATTATTTTGCTGAATCGGAACGGGAAAAGTCCGACCGCTACGAGATCATCGTTCTGAATCGAACTGCGCTCAAAGGCCGGATTCTAAGTAAGAATTGGCCCGATGAGATAATGGAGAATTTTGTGGATGAACATAATTAAAATACTACATTGATACTGCTTTTACTGAAGAGACAATCGTCTGCATGGTCGATTGTCTCTTTCATTTTTATCATACCGAGTTTGAAAATCACTTCCGCCATAATAATTGTTTGCATAAAGGAATCTTAAATTGAAACTTGGCACTTTCGCAGTAAGAGGTTATATTATTCTGACCGTGTCCAGCGACTCAATTGGAGAAATGTTTTAACTCAAAGGTCTTGTCCTTTATAATTATGGTATTAATCCTGAATGAAGAAACCGAGTTTATAGGAGATTATCATGGTAGAACAACAAGGAGTCCCTGTAGTACCCGCAGGACCTCAGGGGCCAACACAAATGCAAGTCAGGCCACATCGCGGTGGACTTGTTCTGGCTCTTGGGATACTTGGCATCGTTTGCTGCTTCATACTTGGCATAATCGCATGGGTCATGGGAAGTAATGATTTGAAAGAAATGGCAGCCGGCAGGATGGACCCGTCCGGCCAGGGACTGACCCAGGCAGGCAAAATTTGCGGGATGGTCAGTGTAATACTACAAATCGTTGGATTAGTTATCTGGCTATTGTTCATGGCAATAGGCATAGGCAGTGCAACCATGAGTACCATGTGAATTCATTGAGATGAAAATAGAGATGGTCCATGTTACTCGGCGTCCGCCGTGGCCGCTCTGGGCAGTATTCCTTGTCTTGATATGGTTGGGTTTTGGTGCCATATTAGTCGGGCTAAGCGTCTATTTTGATCGCCCTATACAGCTTTGCCTAATTAAGCGGTTGACCGGCTTTGCCTGTCCAACGTGTGGATTTACACGGGGGGCATTGTCTTTACTGCACGGACATATTATTCAGGCATGGTTGTACAATCCGCTACTTTATACATTTCTCACCATATTTTTTGGTGCCACAGCAGTTAGGATGATTTTTGCCCGGGGTATTAGAATAAGCCTGACGAGTACAGAACGCTTATATGTCTGGATTTTAGCTATTGTGTTGTTTTTTGCCAACTGGGCGTATGTTATTTTCTATGTCCATTGAATTTTGCCTTGATTGCTTTGGCGGAAGTTGTATACATTTTGAAACGTCTTGTTCATTGGCATTATTTGTGAGATACCACTAAAGGAAATGAGGGGGTCTCTTGCGTTTTTGCGATTGAATCAAATCAGCTAAATTGTAGGAAATACTCTAGAACCTAACCGGAGTGTATTACATCAGAGACGTGTGGATTCATTTTCGATGAATGATGGTTCTATTTCTTCGGCGGTTTTTGAAGAACAACACGCTTCCCAGAGCTAATAATAATCCTGTTGCAGGTTCGGGAACCTCCGGCGAATTGTTACCGCTGGGTGAGTAAGCTACCGTTCGTGTTTGAGGTTTTGCACCTGTAGTGCTGCTTAAGCCTCCCGGCATGCTAAGATTTCCGCCGGTAGTAGTCAGGCCGCCTCCTCCACCCGGCATGCCGCCACCGGAGAAACTGGGATCAGCTTGCTCAAATACTGCGATAACGATTTTCGGTTCATCAAGATGAACAATAGTGTTGTTGGCTTCGGGATTACTGACGTCACCCAGCCAGTAAACGAACTTGAAACCGGGGCTTGCAGTTGCGGTTAGGGTGACCTCCGAATTTTGCGCAAAATGATATATACCTGAAACCGGATTTGTCGCACCACCTGCATCAGGAGTCTGCTGTACGAATAGTGATATATCCGATGTTTGGCAATAAGCCGGTGCGAGCACGCCTCCCAGAATAATCGTTAGGATTAGCATCCTCCGCCATCCAACAAATGTCGGACCGCCAACTTTCATCACTCTACCTCCCCTATTGTGATAAGAATCACCTCTGCAACATCAATGTCCCTCCAGGCAGTTACAGCCTTGGTGGTGACTTACATTGATGCTATTATTAAACCAAAAATTGCTGCGAAAGTCAAGTTTTTTTGTGGTTTCCTGCCGTTATTGTCACGGAGCAGGGCATAATAACAAAAGATACCGGTCGGCATGGATTATTATAGGGCGTTTTCGCCTAAAGGCCTGATAATTTATATGACTTCATATCAGGGAATTTCCGGTGTGTAGCCTCTAATTTTATTGAGATTTGTTATTTTCCGGCTGGCCCTTGCGCACAAACCGGCTTATGTTCCGAACCGCCTGTCGCAAACGTTGCTCGTTTTCCACAAGAGCGATGCGCATATAATCTTCGCCCCTTTCGCCAAAAGCCCTGCCCGGAGCGATTGCTACTTCGGCATGTTCCATCAGGTCTATTGCGAAGTCGATACTGCCCTTGCCTTTTGAATGTTCCTGTGGTACTTTTGCCCATACGAACATGGTAGCACGCGGCTTTTCCACTTCCCACCCGATCCTTCTAAGGCCGTCGCAAACCACGTCCCTTCGTGACTGATACCTTTGGTTCTGAACGGTTATTTCCTCTTCGCATTCTCTCATAGCTATAATACCGGCTATTTGCAGCGGCTGGAATATTCCATAATCATAATAGCCTTTTATCGTGGCAAGATAATCAATCATGTCTTTATTACCTGCGACGAATCCTATACGGAAACCTGCCATGTTATAAGGTTTACTCAAAGTTGTAAATTCGACGCCGATGTCTTTGGCGCCTTTTACCGAAAGCAGACTCGGAGCTTTATAATCATCGAAGCAGGTTTCGCCGTATGCGAAGTCCTGAATCACAGCTACGTTGAATCTCTTTGCCAGCTCTACGACCGGTTCGAAGAATCCTTCATCTACACTCATTGCCGTGGGATTGTTCGGGTAATTAAGAATCAGCAGCTTGGGCTTGGGATATAAATGCTCAATTACCATTGTGACATTTTTAAGGAACTGTTCATCGTTACCCAATGGAACGGATACGACGTTTCCACCGGCCAGTGCCACGCCGTAGTTGTGTATTGGAAAAGCCGGGTCGGGCACAATTGCCGTATCTCCCGGGCCCATCATCGCCAGACACAGATGACTGAATCCTTCTTTCGAGCCGATGCAGGCAAGTATCTCCGTCTTGGGATCGAGCTGGACATTCCATTTGCGCTCGTATTTTTTTGCTATTTCCCTTCGCAGGTTCGTAATACCTTTCGACGCGCTATATCGATGATTGCGGGGGTCCTGTGCCGCCTCGCACAGTTTATCAATCACAACTTTTGGAGCCCCGTCGGATGGATTACCCATACCCAAATCGATAATGTCGGCCCCCTGTTGGCGCTTGGCAAGTTTAAGCGCATTCAATCGTCCAAACAAGTAGGGGGGTAAACGGGTTATTCTTTGTGCCGGTTCTATCTTAAATTCAGGCATAATCTATCTCCGTTCGCAGTTAAGCGTTCCGCGTTCCACGACTCAGAACGCATTACACAGCACGCAGAACGCAATAATACAATCGGATAGTCTATCTTGAATGCATAAATTTTCAAGTCATTTTGTCCTTAAATTCAGTCTTCGTTCGACGCAGGAAAAACGAAGGCTTCCGCGGCGAAGTCCAAATTGGACGAAGCCGGGCTTTTTTAATATGTATGACAGAGGCGCATTACAACTTGACTTTAGCCCTTTGAATGTTGTATTATAGTCTATAAGAGGTTGAATGATGAGTCGTTCTATAAAAAGCGTTTACCTGTTCATGAGCTTAATTACTGAAGCAGCTCTCAAGTCTCGTTTGAATTCTAACAAAAAGTTCGGCAAATTTTCAATATCTCTACTTGTATTGCTTGCTGTCTGCATATTCGGCCAATCCTCTCAAGCCCAAACCAACATCTACATTTTTGATCCCAATCGAAGTACCGTCGTCCAAACAGGAGGTTTTGCCGGCGTCCATGAAACCTATCCTGTCGAAGGCCGGTTCCGGTTATCCGTCGATTTCGATGCCGGTATTGCCTCATTTGAGATGGTCAATGCGAATTTACTTGAGCCGAGCGGCTTTTTATATACACAGAACCTCGGCGAACTTTTTAATATGAGCGAGCTTACGGGAACCGTTGTTGATGATACGACAATAGAATTTCTTGGCAAGATCACAGATGATATATTCACAGACATACGCTTGACACTGACTTTTATTGATGGCTCAGTTCGCTTGGTCGGTGAGGCCGTCCCAGCTTGCTTTGATTGTTTCTATTACGACCTGGATGCTGTCGCTCAAGGGAAGTACGGCGGCGGAACCGGCGAACCGAATAATCCCTACCAAATCGCTACGGCTGAAGACTTGATACTGCTTGGCGAAACTCCCGAAGATTACGACAAGCACTTCATCCTGACCGCCG
>CAZMWN010000095.1:0-11354 GCA_964569935.1 uncultured Pirellulales bacterium | reverse complement strand
GAAAGGAGAAGATGATGAAAAGATTAGTGGCTTTGTTGTTGGTTTTCGGCATGGCCTCGGTGGCAAATGGTGTGTTCCTTCAAGTCGATGGAGTTACCACTGATAACATAGAAATTGCCGAGGGTGTCACTTCGGTAATCACTATTGTCAGCGAAGATGCCTCAAGTTGGCTGGGTTACCTGATCATCGAAGAAGGCGGAACAGGTATGCTCAGCGATGTAATCCCTCTGGATGCGGCAGGAAATCTAGTTTCTTCCGGGCCTTATGAAGAGACAGGGTGGGGTGTCGGATATCAGCTTACAACGGGAATGAGTCCGGGCAGCGATATGCCTATTGCAGCAGGCTCTCAGTTCAACGTTAACTATTCAGGTGGCACACTGGGCCAGACAGCCAAGATTTCACTGTTTATTGATCCGGAATATACAACCCCGGTTGCTTCGGTGAATGTTTCTATTATTCCCGAGCCGGTGACTATTGCATTACTTGGTTTTGGTGCACTGTTCCTGCGCAGACGCAAGTAGTATATTAGAAGCAGTTATTATCTACAATTAGGTTTGTAAAAAAAAAGAGATAAGCTCTACAGCTTGTCTCTTTTTTTATTGTAGGTTAAGCATACATTTCCTAAAATTGACTGGTTTTCAACAAAGAATAAAATTTTCTAAAATTCTTTCAAGAATTGGAAATTGATTTATGAAGCAATTGTCACTGATATTGGCATATAGTTTTTCAGTTTTTCTGCTCAACGGCTGCCAGAACAATGCCGTGAATAACAACGTCGAAGTAATAGTTGATGGAGACGGGCAATTCCCGGCATTTCTTGTCGGCAGATGGAAAGCAGACCATGGCGGCTGGGAAATTATTTTTGAGCCTGATGGAAAAATATCCTCGGCGGTGGTGAGTCTGGGCAGGGTAACGTTGGTGCCAGGAACAGTCACCACTGCCCCGATGGAATTAGGCGGCAAAGGAATATTTAAACCGGGGCTCTGGACAGTGCAATACCTGCAGGACCAGCGGGAATTGATTGTTGAGATTGTAATAGATAGCTTTCACATTGAACTTGGCGAAAATATCATAAAAGGTAATACCCGTGATTTTTTCATTGGCAACGTTTCAAAAGACGGCACTCTATGGTGGGCTGATAGATTAAGCTACCCCGAATATACTGTAGATACAAAAAAATTCCAGAACTACAATCTGCCGGTCGATCCAAACGAGAATCCCAAAGAGAGCCTGCTGTTCAATAAAATCCGAGCAGAAGATTGAACTACGTTAAGGCTTTGTTTTTTCCGCCTCAATTCGCCTGATATCCTGTTGAAATCTAAGTGCAGCCGCTACATTTTCATTCTGCAACATGAAGGCCCTCGCTTTCTTTAATACTTCAATCGCTTCATCGTAGCGATGCTGAACTACAAGTACCTGCGTAAGCATTGAATGGTTATTTATGTCATAAGGATCCAACTGGACCGCTCGCCGGAAGAATTTAACTGCCTCGGTAAAATCACCGACTTCCGCCAAAACGTTACCCAGTCTGTTAGCTATTTTTGCCGAACCGGGAATTCTGACTAAATCATCCCGATATCCCTGAATTGCCTTTTGCAAATGCACAGAGGCCTGTTCTTTCCTGCCTAATCTCCCCAGAGCCACACCGATATTGTAATGAATATTCGACATGCTTCGTTGAACTTTGGCCTTGTCATTATATTCGATGGCGCCCTCGAACGCTGCTATCGCTTCCTCCGGCTTCCCTCGGGCAGCCTGAATCATTCCTATTTCATTGTATGCATGTATCGAACTGGTCGGATTGATCTTGATTATGTTTTCATATTTCAGGATGCTTTTGTCCGGTTGCCCTTCCGCTTTTAATTCTTCTGCCTGCTTGATATACCTCTCTACAAGTAAATCAACCGCGCTTTGGAGTACCACGGGTGCGAGCAGGTTTTCGACGGGGGCATAGTTGTCTGTCAAAACAATCCCCTGGGCTTTTCTCTTTAGCATTTCTATTTCAGAATCGCTCAATAACCATAAATCCATATCCTTTACGGATTTTTCCATGCGAATATTCTCAAGGTCGATTTCCCGTTCGGCGGCAATTATTACAAAAGTATTCCGTCCCAAACGCGCTTCGGCTTCAGTAATAACATAAATATGGTCAAATGTTTGCTCCAGAGTGTTTACAAATGCACCAACAAATAAGCCGTACTCGAAAATATCTATCAGTTCAATCATGTAAATGCCATCATCTGACAGTATTCGGGCAATTTTGTCATTGAATTCCTTCGTCGTGAGCTGATATGGTATCGAATAGTCATTAAGTGCATCTTCATAAATGAAATCATATCGAGTCTGTTGACCTTTGGTCTGCTTCGCCGAAAGGCGTCCCAAAGCGGACTGCTCCAATAACTGACTAACATAATTGCGGGCATCCATATTAAAGGTATTTATCGACGTGTCACTTTCCATACCAAACGCCTTGAAAACAGCCTCGGTCACTCCCGGATCAATCTCAACTACATCAACACGACTTCCAGGCCAGACTTTCTCGATATAACGAGGAAAGACATAACCCCCCCCTCCTATTACAAGGACGGACAGTTTATTTTTGTCTTTTCTTAACAGGTTTGTTGCAGCGGCATAAATCCTTTCATAAGAGTATCTCAAATTCAGGATGTCATCCATTACCATTTCGCTGTGTACTAACTTGTCCTGTATGAAAACACGCCTGTCGGGATGTGCAGATATTCGTTCAATAGCGATATAGCAATATTGGCTTTCATCTTCGTAGATAATGTCAGGATTTGGTTTCTCTCTCAATGAAAGATCGGCACCAGCCTGTTCGGCCCAGACTACAGGTGCCATTCCCATCGTCATTAAAGCTATAAATACGGCGGCCCATAAATACAACACCCAGAGCCTGGCCCAGTAGAAAACGGCCAAGAGCAGCAAAATACCGCCGACCACCCAGACGATAGCAACAGTGCCCATCAGCAGGATTAGAAAATATCCGGTAGCAAAGGTCCCTGCAATACTTCCTGCCGCACCCCAGGCATATATATCTCCAACAGTCCTGCCCGTTGGTAAGCCTCGTTCGAGTGCCATCTTGGCAACTACAGGGCTGATGGTCCCCAGCAAAGCGGACGGAAATAAAAACACTAAAGAGACATGAGTAAAAACACGCAAAGGCCAGGTAAGACGCCAGAGTAATAACCATTCACTCACAGCATTGTTTAAGATTATTGTCAGAACACACGCGGCAGAAGCCAAAGCAAAAAGAACCGCCAATGCCTTTTTTGCATTGAACCTGTCCGCAATACGGCCACCCAGATAATTGCCTATACTAATACCCGCAAGCACTACCCCTATAACTGCGGTCCATGTGTATAAGGAAGAGCCAAGATGCCTGGCAATGAGACGGGCCGCCACTAATTCCAACACCATTATACAGAAACTTGAGATGAAAACTGTCGCGCTCGGGATAAGAATCGAAAGAAAGTTCCTTGACTTGGCCATAAATTAGCTCTCCATATTTTATTTTGGAGAGCAAGTATAGCACATCAGGAGTGCATTAACAAGTAAGCCGTCAATAATCGAAATAGCGAAGACCATCCGGATCTGTTCCGGACCAACTTAGCCTGATGTTCTTCGTTGCAGGTTGATAGATCCAGCCGTATTCATCGGCCGGATTTTGGGGAAATGATTCACTGTTTCCAATTATCTTAATGTTTTTAAGGTTATTGAAAGGATTAGTAGGCATTTTCCTAAGGTAATTCCCGTCAATCATCAGTTGTGTAAGAAAGACGGCACTGCTTGGCGTATTTAAGGGATTATCATTTTCATAACCCGGCGGGATTCCCCTGTGCTGGACGGTGTACAACTCAATGGCACTTCGTAATATACGCAGATGATCTTTGGTAACAGCTTTTTTGGCCTGGGTGGATTGCGACTGAAATTGTGGCACAATGATGGCCGCCATAATCCCCAGGATGGCCGCTACTATGACCAATTCAACAAGTGAGAATCCTTTTTTCATAATTCTCAGTACTGTAATCCGCGTTTGTCCTTAAAGTAGCGCATTCTCTGCGCGCTACCACACCATATACGTTTATCGACTTATATAACCGTCCACTTAATTTTACCGGGATAGTTTATCGAAGCAAAAAACCTCAGTCCGGAGTAAAAAGATTACATTATCTTCATTCTATAACAACATTTACGAAAGGCATGAATTCGCCTGCCATTAAAGCTAACAGTACAAAACTTACTCATAGGGTATCTGCACTAATTTACCCAATTTTCGAGAAAAAATTTAAAAACGGTGTAACGAAAAGCAACCAAGGGCGTCTTATATGGTTAGAGGGCTAACTTTATAACAGTACTTACTGAGGTGCGGAAACCAGCCCGGAAGATACTATGAATCTCCAGAGTTATAACAGGTTATATGACTTTTATACCGGGCCGGTATTCTCAAAGGAATTTGTTCTTGATTCTGGGCCCTTAAATGTCTCGGAAAGGATAAGGAAATGAGAAATTCAATTCTTATGAGTCTTACTCTTCTCTTGGTTACAACAATGCCGGTATCAGCGGAAACTCGCCTGGTTCCGAGCGACTACGTAACTATTCAGGAGGCAATTAATGACTGTAATAACCATGATGTGGTAATTGTTGATCCGGGCGTATATCTTGAGAATATCAATTTCCTCGGCAAAAACATCGCCGTTACCAGTACAGACCCGGAAAATCCGGACATCGTAGCGGCTACTGTTATCAATGGTAATAACCAGGGCAGTGTAGTAATCTTTGAAAGCGGTGAGAATACAGAAGCGATCCTTTCCGGCTTTACTATCACCGGCGGTTCCGGTACAAACGACAATACAATCGAGCAAGAGAATTACATTTATTGGGGAGCCGGTATATACTGTAAAAATGCCTCACCAACTATTAAATGTAATGTGATTACCGGCAATACCGGACCGGTGCAAATGGAGGGAGATAATCCCAATAACTGGCGAGTAGGCTTTGGGGGTGGAATCTGTTGCTTTGAATCCGAAGCAACAATTTCTCGTAATATCATAAAGAACAATTCCGCATTTGCCGGTGGCGGCATATTGACATATTTCGGCAAACCTATAATAAGCCATAACTTGATTTATGACAACTCAGCAACCATCGGTGGTGGTATTGGCTTACTCGGAGGAAGCCTGATAAATAATACTATTGTGGGCAATGATGCAAGCATAACTACCGAGAATGAACCCAGCGTTGCCGGTAATGTTTACGCTATCAGTATTTCTCAATTCGACAAATGCCTGATAATAAACAATATTATTTGTAATGCCAAATCCGGAGGGGGAATATTCCTGGATGAAGATTGGGATAATTCTTCATTTGCATTTAACAATGTCTGGGGCAATCAGCCCGGCAATTACATCGATAGTCAAACAAGTGAGGATGATCCCGGTTACGATGGATCAGCCGATAGGACTGGTCTCAATGGCAATATATCCACAGATCCACTTTTTGCAGACAACTATCACATTAGTGCCGACTCGCCCTGCTGTGATGCAGGCGATCCGGATTATATCGCCTATCCCTGGCAGTATGATATAGACGGCCAATATCCTGTAATGGGAGCATGTATCGATATCGGTGCGGACGAAGTTACCGGAAATGCTAAACCTGTGGCGGACGCAGGAGACGACCAATACTTCGATGAAATTACTGGGAACATTGTCCTTGACGGTACAAATTCCTATGATCCTGATGCCGGCGACACTATTACTTTTCAGTGGCGACAAATTAGCGGCCCGAACGTGACACTTATAAATCCTGACACCCCGGAGCCTAACTTTGCACCTCCGGCCGAAGATGTTTATATTTTTGAACTAACCGTCTCCGACGGCAGTACTAACAGTGTGCCGGATAGTGTTATGATAGTTGTCGGCAATCGTGCACCAGTTGCTAACGCCGGTGAAGACCAGAGCTGTGAGCCCGGCCAGCAAATATTCTTAAGTGGATCTGAATCCTATGATAACGACGCAGATGATATTCTAAGTTATAGTTGGAGCCAGATTTCCGGCCCGAATGTGGAACTCTCGGACCCGAATACTCCCACTCCCAGTTTTACACCACCTATCGAAGGAGAATACGTCTTCGAACTTATAGTCAACGATGGAACAGACCTGAGTATGCCGGATACTGTTATTGTTATCTGCCGTATTGGAAGTGAACCTGATGAATACGGGTATCGCTGGATTGACAGCGACAGCAGTTGGGGACCACAATACCATTGGATAGATATTCAGGACACAGGGACAGAAATATATGGAATTGAAGGAAGCTTCGAGGAATGCTTCGGCCCCTTCTCGTTGGGTTTTGATTTTAATTTCTACGAAAATATTTATGACCGATTCTACATCCAGTCGAACGGCTTAATCAGCTTTGACGCGGTGCCAATCACTTATGACAACCAGCCAATCCCGGTTACCGACGAATACAATAACCTGATAGCGTGGATGTGGACATTAATGCAACCTACAGGGAGATCAAAAATCTACTATCAGAATTTTGATAGTCACACAGTCGTTCAGTTCGTCGATTACGCCATTGGCTGGGGAGGTTCGGTGAATGCAGAAGTAATAATGTACAATACCGGCATAATTGTTATTCAATATAAGGATTTTTCCGATGATGTCTACTTTTATTCTTATACCATCGGCATAGAAAACGCTTACGGCACAGTTGGAACACAAGTAGCATTTAATGATTACAATTATCCGCATGATGAGCTGGCGATAGAATTTTCCCTTGGCCCCCCCTACCAGCCGGTTGCCGATGCAGGGCCCGACCAATATCTCGATGGAATTGAATTAGTTACTCTCGATGGTACGGGCAGCTACGACCGCGACCCGTGTGACATTATGACATATCAGTGGACACAAATCTACGGTCCGGACATTCGACTTCATAATCCCACTTCCGTACATCCGACATTTATGCCTTCAATGGAAGGAGAATATCGGTTCCAACTGATTGTGAACGATGGTATCGAATATAGCTATCCGGATGAAGTTCTGATAGTTGTAGGCAATCGTCCACCAGTCGCCGATGCAGGCTCAAACAGGGTTACACAGGTGCCCGGTCGTATCATTCTCGATGGTTCCGGGTCCTACGATCCCGACCTAACTGATGAGCTGACATATACATGGACACAGATAGAAGGCCCTCCGGTCCATCTCGAAGATGCAAATACTGCAACCGCTTATTTCGATTGTAATGAAGAAGGAATATACCTGTTTGAACTTTTTGTTAATGACGGCCTTGTTGATAGTGAGCCCAGCTTGGTTGAAGTCACGACAGTTTCTGCAACAATGAATCAACAGGATATGGATGTCGGTTTTGCACCTCCAAACTACTTCCATTATCCTGATGCTTCCGGCAACAGAATTGTATATGGCGTTGGATCGGCCTGTGATTTTACCTGGGATATTCGCTGTAAAAACATGGAAACAGACAGGATTAAAACATTCTCTGCCGGCGGGCTTGACACCCAACCAAAGATAGATGGTGACATCGTGGTTTGGTTCGGCGGCATAGGCTTTGGTTCACCGTGGTATCACGAACCTTCAAATACGAGTGTCATCGTTCGCAACATTGCAACCAACACACAAAATATCTTAAGAAGATACACCATGTCCGAATCATACAGTCATCCGGTCGTCTCCGGCAATATAGTTGTCTGGCTGGAACATCTCGGTCTTGATACCAGTCCAATCGGCAGCAGCGAAGCCAATAACTGGTGGAATACACCATACAATATATGCGGTGCCGACATTACGGATATATCAAATCCCGTTTATTTCACAATCGCCGAAAACGTCGGTACACGAGATCCCTACCCCTGTCACAGCTACGGCAGCGACTTCGACGATGTCATCGACATATCCGGAAATACAGTCGTATATGAGGCCGGTGGTGACATTTACGGCGCAGATATTTCAAATATCGATGCCATCAGCGTATTTACCATTTGCTCTGACCCGGCCAGGCAATTCGATCCGGCTATATCCGGTCACTTGGTTGTCTGGACAGATGAGCGAAACGATTCAGGGGACATCTACGGTGCTGATATTTCCAACATTGAAAACATCCGGGAACTGGAGATTATCAAGGCCCCCAACAGCCAGCAACAGCCTGCTATTGACGACCATCTTATTGTCTATGTTGACGGCGGCATCGAGGGCGGGCAAATCAAAGCCTGCTGTCTGACAAGGGAATATGGTGCACTGGAAATTGCATTGTCCGGTTCTCCATATGGTACTGGACCGGCAATTGATGATCAGACCATCGTCTGGCAAACCAGTTCTTATGGCCAGGTTCAGGGCATTTCCCTGGAGTTTGCATATTCAACCTTCGACGGCCCAATTATAAATCTGACTACAGGCAAATACTATGACTATATACAGCATGCTATTAATAACAGCCAAGATGGAGATTCGATTTTAGTTAATCAGGGAATCCATCGCGAGAATATCAGATTTAAAGGCAAAAAAGTGAAGGTCAGCTCAACAGAGCCTAACAATCCTTTCGTGATGGCAGAGACCATTATCATCGGAGGCAGACATGATGCAACAGTGACTTTTGCGGATGGGGAAGATGCAAACTGCGAACTCACCGGATTCACTATTACCGGTGGAAAGAACGGTATCTATTGCTCTAATGCTCTTCCGACAATCACTTATTGCAACATTACCGACAACTCAACCGCCGGTATTTATTTATACAGCGGAAGCAATCCAATAATTACTCACTGCAATATTGCTGCTAACGGCGGTTCCGGAATTGAAATGCAACCAAATCTTTTGGGACGCACACGATTTTACAATTATCCTGATATAACTAACTGTATTATTGCAGCAAACCAGCAACATGGTATTACAGGAGATTTTCCAACAATTACCAACTGCACGATTTGTGACAATCTGCAATCCGGTATCAATAATGCAACCTCGATAGTTACAAACTCTATCATTTACTTCAACGGCGACGGAACTCTCGCCGCCCAGATAATAGGTGATTCGAACACAGTCAGCTACAGTAACGTCCAGGGCTTCGGGCAGGATGATGGGAATATCGATGCGGATCCGTTGTTTGCAGAACCGGGTAATAACGATTATCATCTGATGTCCCAGGCAGGTCGGTGGGACCCGACAAGTCAGAGCTGGATTCAGGACCAGGTCAACAGTCCCTGTATCGATGCCGGCGATCCCAATAGTGATATTGGATTAGAGTCAAATCCGAACGGTTCGATAATTAATACGGGTGCCTATGGTGGAACAGCCCAGGCAAGCAAGTCACCTTAAATAATGAATGCTTTGGCAAAACTTCGGAAATGCCCGATTTATTGATCCAGACAGACGGAACATCGCTAATATATATGCTTATCACCCGTCTTCTATCCTGCTCTAATAAACTTGGGCCTGCATATTCAGACGGTAATTCCCAACCAATTTGATGTATTCTTACTTCCCAAGAACAACAGGCACTGTTTGAATTGCTTAAAAACCTTTATGCACAGAAAAATCTTAAAAATCACACAAAAAGGACGAAACCGTAACAATTTGGTAACATTAAAACCGTAGATTGCCTTTACAAAAGTAAATTTTTATTTGATGAAATAACGAAGAAAATTTGAAATTATCTTTGCTGACATACGTCATTATGAATAGACCATTAAGTCATTTTATGTTCTAATTGTGTATAGTCGAGGTATGGAGACCAGTTCAGTAAGCTTAATTGCTGCCCCATGAAACTGTGATAGGTTATCGCAATCCCGCATGGGAACTGTTTTCTTAGCCTTGCTGGAATATTTTATTTACCTAATAACCTTTTGAGAGAGGACGAAAAATGAAAAAAATAATTCTTCTAAGCTTAATATCGATGTTATACACACAATCGCCGGCACTAACAGCAACACGTCTGGTACCGGATGAGTACACTACTATCCAGGCGGCAATAGATGACTGCAACGATGGCGATACCGTAATTGTCGGTCCCGGTACCTACCTGGAGAAAATAAACTTCAATGGTAAAAACATTATTCTTACCAGTACCGACCCCGATGATCCTGATATTGTAGCCGCTACTATCATTAAATCACCGTCGCCGCCGTCGTCACAGATACCGAACAACGCCAGAAGAGGACAACCAATCGAAATCGCGGACAGCGTCGTAACGTTCGCAAATGGCGAAACTTCGCAAGCCGTATTGACCGGCTTTACTATCTCCGACGGATATGGGACTTTTGTACCAGTGGAATTTGTCGGTAGAGATACTATTATTGGAGGGGGGATTTTTTGCATTAATTCATCTCCTACCATCAAAAAGAACGTCATCATAAACAACAATAATGAAATTGCCATGCAGTTGCTAAATATAGAAGGTTGGGGAGCGGGAATTGGTTGCTTTGTCTCAAGTGCGACAATTACTCACAATATTATTAAGGACAATTCTGCGACTCTTGGCGGCGGAATACTAGCAATCCTTGGGAATGCCAAAATCACGAACAATTTAATATACAATAATTCGGCAACAGCAGGCGGCGGTGTTCTGTTGCTGGAAGGTGGCATATTCAACAACACCATCGTAAATAACAGTGCTTCCGACAGCGGCGCAAATGCTTATCTGGTCTCTTATCCGGAGTTCGGTCCGTGCACGGCATTAAGCAATATTATCAGCTACGCTCACAGCAGTGGAAGTATATTCAGGGAAGGTTCAATACCCGAGGATCGAATTGAATTTAATAATATATGGGACGGTGGGGAAAATATTTTCATGCCGACCATCAAGACAAAAGATGCACGCGGTAATGTTTACCAGGATCCTATGTTTGTTAATCTGCAGGCTAATGATTTTCGATTGCAAATGGATTCGCCGTGTATAAACGCCGGTGACCCGAATTGTGTCACCGAAGCGGACGAGAAGGATATGTACGGCAGCAACCGGCTTATTCACGGGCGGGTCGATATGGGAGCCGCTGAATTCGATGGTAACCTTAGACCCGTCGCCGATGCCGGTGACGATCAGTCGCTCGACGAGATCCCCGGGTTTGTCACACTTGACGCAAGTGACTCGTATGATCCCGACGGCAATAAGAATCTCAGCTATAAATGGACTCAGGTGGCCGGGCCTTCCGTCGATATCGAAGGCACGGATGAGCAAACAGCGAAATTTATGCCGACCGATTACGGAATTTATAGTTTTAATCTGACGGTCAGTGACGGTATACTTGATAGCGACACCGATAATGTTATTATCTTTATAGGTATTAATCACATCCCGGTTGCCGATGCGGGCCTGCC
>CAZMWN010000094.1:0-11695 GCA_964569935.1 uncultured Pirellulales bacterium | reverse complement strand
AGATTCCAAAGGCAAGGTTATTGGCGGAGTTGAGACGTTTCGTGACATGAGCATGATAGAGCAGCTTCGCAAAGAAATCGAGGGTCGATATTCATGCGAAGATATTATAAGCCAAAGCCACAAAATGCAGAACATCTTTGCCATTTTGCCAAACATTGCTGAAAGTAACACAACAATTTTAATTGAGGGTGAAAGCGGCACAGGTAAAGAGCTTTTCGCCAGAGCTATTCATAATCTGAGTTTCCGCAAAGATAAACCTTTCATTGCAGTGAATTGTGGTGCCCTGCCTGATACACTCCTGGAGTCCGAGCTTTTTGGTTATAAAGCCGGTGCATTTACAGATGCTAAAAAGGACAAACCCGGCCGGTTTGCTTTAGCCCAAGGTGGTACGATATTTCTGTTTTAGTTGTACGATTGGTTGTAGTTTTTTAATGAGTAAAAAAACTCACAACAATCATAACATTCCGATATACATCAATTTGTGATTATTATATGAAATGGAAGTACAACGTACATTGAATCCTCTATGCAGTTCCTGGCCCTTAACGCTTAGCCAGACACTTTTCAACCTCCGTCAATCGTTTGTCTAAATCTTCGTTCTCTTTATGCCGGATAATAAAATCAATCACGTCTTGTCCTACTTTTCCCGGATCGGTTGTTTTTGGATTTTCTTTGTAAGCGCCGGATTGCTGTTGTTGTAAGTCTTTGCTATTTTTATCCTTAGTGTTTTTAGTCTGCTGACTCTTAATCAGCGGGTCACAGGTTCGATTCCTGTATCGCCCATTTTTCAAGTCCTATGCTTATCTTTTTGTTACTCAGCATATCGTTCCTGCCGAAATATTCTTGAAAATTAGATGAAATTATGTTATCAAAGACTCGGAGCGTGAAGGAGTGTTTCAGCGATGTATATATGAGAAATCTCTGGAAAAACAATTTTTTCGTTCAATCACTTGTTATAGCATTATTAGTTGGCGGATGCTCTCCCAGTCTAAAGTACTACCTTAGGGACACGAGTAGTGAACTGCATGATGATGTAGTATTTTTTGGGAAGCCTACTGTTCCTCTTACTATTGGAGTAGCGAACTTCACCGATTCCAGACCGCTCTCCGAGCGGTTTGATGCTGGAGTAGCATTAAGGGATACAATTTTAGTAGGTGCATCAATGGGATTAGCTGCTATTGCATTTTCAGCTGGACAGGAAGGCCGGGCTCAACCTTTTGATGACCTTGATTCTGCAGTCCCGGATTATCTTGGATGTTGCGTTCAGGACACAGGCTGTTTTAGTGAAGTTAAAAGAATAAACTGTAGATTTCCCATGGGTGATCTCAAAAGAATGAAGAAAAATAAGACTCTCGCCGGAGTAGATTTGATTTTAACTGGGGATATAAAAAGGTTTACGGGCTATTGGGAGTTTGGTGATCAGATAAAACGAGAGGAAAGGATGGTTGCGGGTGGGAAAGAGATTGTAACAACGTATTCTTTGTTGGAATGTTATGGTATCGTAGATATGTCTGTACAAATCATAGACCTAAGAACTCAGAGTGTAATATGGTCTAAAGATTTTGAAACACGAAGTCCGTACGGGGGCAGTATATACCTTTCCGTATCATCACCACACACATTGCACAAGAACTTAATAGCTGCTGAGACGTTTAAGAAGACTCTAATTGAGTTTTCCAATGCACTCAGTGAACGTGATTTTGTCAAAAGTATTAAATTAGCAGGCCAATCCAATAGAAATACTCGTTAATAACAACAGGTTGATGGTGTTAGCCCCAATTCTTGACAGAGTCTATATATGGGGGCTGTGAGCAGCCAATTGCAGCCCTTTTGTTATTACCTAAGTCTTCCTACAGAATCTTATATACCGCTTTCTCGGATTCCAATTTTAAACGCCTCAAAGGTCATTTCAACGGTGAACTCGGCTTTAGGACTATTAATAGCATCGCTACTTTCGTAATTTCTTTCCACTTGTTCTATTGTTACTCGGCAGTCACATAATAGCTTTCTTGATTGCCGGCAGTACTGCATTAGGGGGAAACTTCGTCCGATAGAAATTAAAAGGTGCTGATAATTATAAAAATATGGCCAATAAAAAAGGAAAATCAGCCCCTGTAATCGTTCAATTCATGTGTAAGAGAAGATTTTACCGGTTCCAAGATTATCCGTCGGTTTTATCACCTTTCTTAGCACGATATATTAATTATATTTTAAATGTGTTCTGTTAACAGAAAAGGGCGCTTCTTTGGCGCTTAAAGTGTTTCCGTATAGCAGCGCTACGAACATTGTGCTGCTATGTATGAACACTAATCATGCGATTTTCCGGCCGGAGTCCAATCGCATGAAACGATAATACTGGCAGAAAAAACGGGAGCGAAGGACTGCGAAATGGAAAGACGTAACCGGGCAAAAAAACAGACTAAGCATGTATCCCGTAATTATGCGCGAATAGCAGGCATATTCACTAAAAAGATATGGGTGTTTTGCCTGTTACTTGTGGCGGCAATACTCGCGATACCCGCCTGGCAAGGTTGGCAGTCATACATACTGGTAAGAACTACTGAAACTCAACTCAAGCAGATAATCTCCCTGGAGGGATCATATATACATCGTGACGAGATGCTCACGATGTCACTGAAGATGGCCGCGGCAACCGGCGATTCGGAGTGGGTAAGTCGCTTCAAAGGATTCGGTCCTCGAGAAAAGCCGACCGTCGAGGAGAGTTGGGATATTTCCGAAGATAGTACTGTAGGTGCAGATGCGGTTTTAACGGCCTTTGCCGATGACAAGCTTGCTGCAATAGAAAACAGAGCTCTTGAATTGATACGCCGGGGAAATCACGACCACGCTGCCGTTATGCTCCAGAGCCCGGAATATCAGGAGCAAAAGGATGCATATAACAGGGGAATGGAAGCGTTCGTAACCAATGTGCGTAAAACCCTGGAAGAACGGTGTGACAGTCACTGGAAGAATGTTCAAAGAGCTATTATTGCGATTGGTATAATTCTGCCTGTGATTGTATTTGCCTGGTTAGTTACGCAAATAGCGGGAAAACAACTTTATGAACGTGTGAAGACAAAAAAGAAGATTAGTGCTTATGGACGAGAATGGCAAGAGACTTTCAATGCTATTACCGATGGTGTTTGCATCGTTGATAAAGACGGCGGCAAAATACTTCAATGTAACAAAGCGATGGAACGGTTTCTGAAGAAACCGTATGAAGAAATCATCGGTGAAAGCTGTTGTGAACTGATTCACGGCTCATCAGAACCGGTAAAGAAATGTCCGTTTAGACGCATGCTTCTTACTCGCCGGAGCGAGACAACAGATTTTCAGATAGGTAAAAGTTGGGTTAATATTAAGGTTGAGCCTTTGATTGACAATGACGGCAATCTTACCGGGGCCGTTCATGTTATTTCTGATATCACCAAGCACAGACAAGCCAACAGAGCAATGAGGGACAGTGAAAATAAGTTCAGACTTGCATTTGCCAATGCGCAGGACGCCATTGTGTGGATAGACGACGAAAGTGGTGTTATCACTAACTGCAACAAGGCATCCGAAGAGCTCTTTGGAAAAGTAAGAAATGAGATTATCGGCCAGCATCATACCACGCTTTATCCCGAGGACAAGAAAGAACATTATCAACATATATTATGTGAATCCGACAAGGACCTGAACAGCATTATTGAAGCGGAAATCCTGACGAAAAGCGGCCAAGTCCGGACGGTGACTATTGCCACCTCGACAATGTTGGTGGAGGGCAATGAAATTATACAGGGCATTATCCGGGACATAACCGATAGCAAGAAAGCGATTGAAGAAGTAAAGAATCTGGCCAGATTTCCAAGCGAAGATCCTAATCCGGTTTTGAGAATATCAAAAGATTGCATAATTCTCTATGCCAATGATTCCAGCTCACCGGCGCTTGGGACATTGCAGGTAGAGGAAGGTCAGCCTCTGCCCGAGCCCTGGTGTACCAGGATAAAGGAGGTTTACGGTTCAGGTAATGCTGCGACGTTTGAATTGAGCTGCGATGACGGCCATATTTTCTTTATAACTTTGCAGCCCATCGTCGATTCGGGCTATGTGAATGCCTATGGCCTTGATATTACCAATCGCAAAAAGGCCGAGAAGGAAAAGATGGAGCTGGAACTTCAACTCGGTCAGAAGCAGAAGATGGAAGCTATTGGGACTCTGGCGGGAGGCATTGCCCACGATTTCAATAATATTTTAGCTGCGGTGCAGGGCTACGTGGAATTGTCACTTGATGATCTCCCTGCCGATAGTCCGGTGCGGGACAACCTGGAGCAAATACTGTCCTGCAGTAACCGCGCAACAAAACTGGTCAAGCAGATATTGACCTTCAGCCGCAAAGATGAGCAGGAGCAGAAAAAGGAGCCGGTACAAATTAGCTCCATTATCAAAGAAGTTCTTGGAATGCTTCGGTCATCGTTGCCTGCTACGATTAAGATTTGCCGTAAGATTCATGCAGAGTCCAGTAAAGTTTTGGCCGACCCAACTCAAATTCACCAGGTGTTGGTGAATCTTTGTACTAATGCTTCGTACGCAATGCGTCAGACAGGGGGCCTGTTGGAAGTCAGCCTTACGGATGTCACTCTTGAATCCGAGACAAGAATCGGGGATGAGCTTCTGCAGCAAGGTTCCTATGTAAAGCTTAGTGTCAGTGACACCGGTTGTGGGATGGAGAAAGAGGTTTTAGAACGAATTTTTGAGCCGTTCTTTACCACGAAAAAAGTGAACGAGGGGACCGGATTGGGGCTTCCTGTAGTCCATGGAATCGTCAGAAGCCATGATGGGGCAATCACTGTCAGCAGCACACCGGACGAAGGCACTATCTTTGATATATTCCTGCCCAGGATTGAAATTGGTGAAGTTCAGGAACCTCAGTCGTCGGAGCCGAACGGCAGTAAAAAAGAGGTGATACTTCTGGTAGATGATGAAGAAATGATGGTTGACGTGACAGGGCAAATACTGGAGCGACTCGGATTTTCTGTCGTTGCCAAGACCAGCAGCATAGATGCGCTGGAAGCATTTCAGGAGAAACCCGATGAATTCGATCTTGTCATTACCGACCAGGTCATGCCGAACATGACCGGTACGGATTTGGCCGGAAAGCTCATTTCCATCAGGCCCGACATCCCGGTGATTCTCTGTTCCGGATTTCCTGAGAACATCCACTCTGAGGAACTCAAGAGCATAGGAATAAAAGAGTTTATTGCCAAACCCATCAGCAGGCAGGAGATAGCAGCGGTTATTCAGAAAGTATTAGATAGGAAAGAAATGACAGTGTGACACGGCTGTTCGTAAATACTGCTGAACATCTCGAAATTCCTGAAAAATCTCAGACCTGAATAAGTCCGATTCCCGTCTTCAACAGCAATCAGCAAATCCCTCCTACTCCCGGCTTATAGTCCCTTTTCCATTACTTAATCAAGCCTATAATGTTACAGAATAGCCTTTAGAGATTTCTGCGCTCGAAGATTTGACGTTCTCAGCTTTGTGAGGCCATACACTTTTGAACTTGTTAATTTTGCCGGGATAAATTGCTCTGGAGCTGGTTGGCTTTTAGATAAAATTTCGAAAAAAAACGTTACACTTGACAGCAGCATTGGCACATTGTTATAGTCTATCGTTGTTCAATTTCTCAGGGAAGGGATTTATACCGTGTTTTGATTGGAAAACAATCACCATTTAGGATGGGGGTGACTATATGAGAGTACTTAGATTTGTATGGAAATGCTGGTGTGAACTGTGGCGGTCGTGTGGTGTTTCGAACGAGATTGATTCACATAAGTGGGAAAGTAAAATGGAGACTTTTAGACATGTGTCGAGGGGGCGTTATTGAATTCTTAGGTTGGAAGCAGTATGTTTTGAACGGTTTGAACCAACAATTATTCACGTACACTGCATGGGCGCTATGACAGTAAGAAAAAATATTGACACCTTTTTAAGTACTAAATAAATTCCTGAAGTTTGCTGTTACTAAATCCCCCCTTTTCATCGTGTAAGAAAATTTCTTCCTGCCTTCCAATGATTTATCGTAAGTTTGTATTATTGCTTGTTCAGTTTATTTAGGGCAGTAAAACTTTGTTGTAAATCCGAATATCGTCAATCAGACCTGTCCAGAAGCTTGAAGCAGCAAGACTTGCCGCGGCTCCGAAGTATAGTCCACCTTCAGAGTTAGTAAGGGATTTGAGCGGCGTCGAATCAACGGCAACTTCGACCTTGTCGATGTACAGGTGTCTTAACGAACCATCCCAAATCAGCAGAACCTGGTGCCATTGATCGTCTGTAAATACAACATTGCTGATGAGCGCTGGTGTGGACCGGCCGCCGTCCGTTAACTTGGTTCGTAAACCGCCGGTGACAGGATCTATTCCAATCCATTCTCTGCCGGGAACCTGATATATCAGACTCTGGCCGGGTTGCCCACCCTTTGTCCAGATAAAGACAGAGAAGGGGCCATCTATCGGATTTAACACGAAACCTGTTTTAACATAGCTATCCGTGCCATTTAACTCCAGGGCACCACCATTATGTCCGTCCGAAGGATACCATACGGCGTTACCGTGGATTTGGCCGTCTATTCCTCCGGCACAGTCAGCCGCTATAGTCCCCTCGGTCTCATCGAGTTTCCAGTGGGCCAGTAATCCCGGCGTTTTAAGCCAGTACTTGAATAAAGCGGCCACATCATGCAGATCAACGATACCGTCGCCGTCGGGAGTAGGAGTCAGGTCGTAGTTGTTCGATTCATTGGAATTTTGGATATCCGGTTGGGAAATGTCTTCGGTAGTAAAGTGTTTGATGAGTATCAGGTAATCGATAAAATTAACAACGCCGTCAAGATTAAAATCGGGTTCGCTCCGGATGCCGAGTAGCATAGGTGCAATAACTTCCGCCATTAGACCGGCACCTTCGGCATTCGGATGGATACCGTCGGGAAACAAATCTGAGGCGCCGAGCAGGGGGGTGTACAAATCGATAACACGAACATCCCTTTGATCAGCAATTTCATCAATCAGCGGAATTATCTCGTCTCGAATAATCTCGTTCGTAATACTGAAGTTTAACTTGAATGCAGGGACCGGTTTACATATCCAAATCTCCGGTCGGCTCGACAGAGCGGTGAAGCTGTCTATAAAAGCGCAGTAATCAGGAACAAATTCATCTTTGTAAATCCAGTTGTAAGATTTTGAATCGTTGGTCCCCAGCATTATTACGACTACGTCTGGATTCCAGGACAGGGCCTGATTATAAGCCGGTTGTTCCAAGTAGGGCAGGTCACCATGGCGCAAAAGGGTGGCGCCACCGACACCGAAATTTTCCGTTTCCCATGCGTTATCGAATTTCCGGAGCATTGATTCCAGTTGTGCCGGGTATGAGTTGTTCTGTCGATCCGAAATATTGGCACCATCGGTAATACTGTCTCCCACACAGGCCACTTTAGCCGCCTGCGAACCGCAGGTGCAAAATACCAGCAGGACAAATAGAGCAAAAACGAACTGTTTATTCAATTTAACACCTCCAGCCGAGGTTACTGCGGTCTGTCATAATCCAGTTACCACTAATTATAAGGTCATGAGGGACAACTGTCAAGAAACATCATGTTTTAAATAAGGTCACTGAATATACAGGATAGATTGATTGGGGAATTGAAAGTGTCAGGTCGGTGCTTGATGGCAAAGGCTGTTTTTACTTTTTTGCGTTTAGTTTATTTAGTAGTGTTCTCCGAGGTCAGCACTGGATTTAGAATAGAAAAAATACCGATGGACTGACAGTGTCGGCTGTGAGAAGAACAAGACCCTACAGGGTGACCCCACCTGGTACTGTCTCTCAGGAATCTTTGTACCGTCTCTTGTGGTCTGTTTTCAGGCCGCTGCCCATTAAAGCAAGTAATAGCACTTCCGCTGAGATCAGCAGATAAATGGGCCCTAAAAGAATCCCGAAAATGATGGAAAACTCCCGCATAGATCGATCCCATGCCCGCCTGCCGGAGCAGAAAGCAGCGGCTTCGGTAAGAAGGTAGGCCAGCACTCCTGAGGAAATCCATATTATTAATATCACACCTATCTTTACCATAATCTCACCCTTAATACTCAGGACAATTACGGCTTCTAAGATGCACGACACAGATGCAATTACGAAATGTTAGAGATAACTCAACAACAATCATTGTACTAAATATACTGCCATGTTGCATAGTCTAAAATTGGTTTACGGGCAGTTTTTTAACGCACATAAAGGCAGGGTAAAAATTAATGGTCCTGTCTTGAGTTGTATCACACAAGGCCTTATTTTAGAGTTTGTACATTAAATTTGCCCGGAATGGCGGGAGTAAACGAGGATTGCAGGTATTCCTCCACCTCTGCTGAACGTTGTTTTTCCATCTCATTTCACACAAAAGGGGCGTTTTTTATGAAAAATTAAGTAGTTCCCACAATTGACAATCTCAATTAAAAATAGCGAAAATAAATCAGTTTAAGATTCGTTCACGCCCCTGTTTTACTGCTTGACTCCTTAGAGCGGGGGCATTTTTTACAATTATTTTTCATATTCAGCATTATTATTGCTACGGAGAGAGTAATTGGCTCTTTGACGGGGATATATGTAAACCGGTTTGCTTTGAGTCCATAGTTTTGCCTATGGCTCGATAGTGTGCATTTTAATTCTTTTTTACTTGAAAATCGGGCTTGTGCAGTATAGATTTCCCAGAACAATTTGGACTTGAATGCCGGAATGGGCCGGAGCGTTTGCAATCCGGCGTAGTGTTAGTCCAAAGAATCAATATAACAAGAGAAAGGAGCAGTAATAATATGAAGATCACGCTATCCCAGTTATTAGACACAAAAGGACACAATGTGTGGTCTGTTTCACCTCAGAGCTCTGCATACCAAGCCCTTGAATTGATGGCTGACAAAGATGTTGGTGCTCTTGTTGTCATTGACCAGGGAAAAGTCGTCGGGATGTTTTCTGAACGAGACTACGCTCGGAAGCTGGTTCTCAAGGGCAAATTATCCAGAGAAACAACTGTAGCGGAGGTAATGACAGAGCCGGTTTGCTATGTCCTCCCCTGGACAAGTCTTAGTGAGTGTATGGCCTTGATGACGAATAAGCATGTCCGCCATCTGCCTGTTATTGAGAATGACAAGCTCATTGGTATCGTCACCATTGGCGATGTGGTCAAGACAATTATCTCTGAGCAGGAATCTGTTATTCACGAGCTCAAATCGTATGTTGATGAAGCATTAAAGAACCGCTCTTGAGAGCTTGATATGCACCTGTGGGCTAAATCGTCTAATTGACGAATAAAAAAGCAGTTTGTTACGAATCGCTGCGGTTCATTTGTTCCACTACTTTGACAACAAATAACATAGCCGCTTATCTTGCGAAATAGTATGTTGAGAATCCGGCTTGTTCCTTTAGAAAGTCATTAAATCATACTCAAGTTCAAATCTCAGCTTATGCCCGGTTTCTTCCTGTGCTAACTTCATAAGAATATCCCTGACCTGCTGATTTTGTGCTATTGAAGCCAAATCTGTATAAAGTTGACGTGATGCCTCCTCCTTTTTCATTCCCACAACGAGCATCTCGACATAATCCATTTTGGCATCTGGTTCAATATCTTTTACTTTTTCGGTAATACCGAGGTTGCCAACTTCCTGCTCGTCTAAACCGGTTTGACAGGCTTTAATAAAATCCAATTTTGCCTTATGTCTCAATTCTTCCGAAGCTAAATCAGTGAGTACTTTAGCCATCTCCGGCTGTTCAACAAAATCCGCCAGTTCCAGATAAAAAATATTAGATTCAACCTCCTGATTTATCGCAAAATCAAGAACTTCGTTAGCAGAATCGATTTTTTCCATATCTCTGCACCTCAATTTCGAACAGCCTATTAACACATGAAAGATGAAAACGTGATTAAACGCTAATATTTTATCAGACCATATATTTTATACAGATATATGAACCTTGTTTTTTAACAAAAAGAGATCAAATTTTTTATCCCATAAAGTAGATGAACTATATGGATTTTGCATGCTAAATGTCAATTTATTTATAAAAAAATACGTAGTTACCACAATAGAATTGTATTGTTTATTATGTTATACTTCATGGTTCGATGCAAATTAAGGGCTGTAAAAGCGGAGGTTTACAGCCCTTTGTTCATTATTGAAATCGACCATTGGTTTAGATTTAATATTACCCACATTTCATTGTATATAGCTTTTAGTATCCAGCCATTGATGTTGATTGGTTTGAGCTTTCCCTAAATCATCAGAATCTATCGAAGAGTACGATAAGTTATATTACCGGGGATCCATGGATTCTAAATTTAAGGTTGATTTCAAAAAGAATGTTACAATACTACCTTCGTGCGTTGTTAGTGACGGCGATCACACAGAATCAAGTTAGCAGGTGACTGTAAAAGAAATTCAATTGAATCCTCCACAAAAAGAACCAATTCTAATGCTAATCCGTAGTTCTCTATAGTTAATAATTTGATACCCGTGCTTTTATTTCTTCATGAGCCCAAGATGACGGTCCAAGGATATAGATTCTGTTTTAACAAGGAGATATACAACGTTATTTGGATAGCTAAAAATGCACTTATTGACGTTGACTTGCCCACGTTGTGTATGTTAAAATAGGGAAGATTGGATGACGTGGAATAGATTATAATTTATATCCCATATATTGATGAGGAAGGATCGATAAAGATGCTCCGATATGTAAAAATATTACTGCTCACTGTGTTTTTAGCTATTTCCCCGATTAATTCTGTAGAAGCCGACATTCCTCTGGTAATTAATGAGTTTATGGCGTCCAATCGTAGTGTTAAGGCTGACCTGCAGGACCAATATGACGACTGGATTGAAATATATAATTACGGCTCTGTTGCCGTTAATATTAGCGGTAGTTACATGACAGACGACCTTTCTGCTCCAACCAAATGGCAAATTCCATCCGGAACTTACATCCCGGCGGGAGGCTATCTATTGATATGGGCTGATAATGACGCCGCCGATGCAGGATTGCATACGAATTTTAAGCTCAGCGCCGGTGGCGAGGAGATTGGCTTGTTCGATACCGATGGCAGTACTTTAATTGATAGTATCACCTTCGGTGAACAAACCACCGATGTTTCCTATGGTCGATTCCCGGATGCTGCTGATAACTGGCGTATCTATCCTACTCCTACCCCGGGAGAAGAAAATACCGGAGGTTACCTCGGGCAGGTCGAATCCCTGCAATTCAGCCATCGTCGCGGCTTTTACGATGCTCCGTTTTCAGTGACAATCGCCACTGAGACTCCCGGGGCCTCAATATATTATACCCTTGACGGCAGTGCGCCCTATGATATCCAGCGGAATTTCCCTACAGGCTCATATTATAGTGGGCCTGTTTTCATTACAGAAACAAAATGTCTGCGAGCAGTCGCAACCAAGTCGGACTTCAAACCTACCAATATAGTGACCCACACGTATATTTTCCTCGACGATGTAATCGAGCAGCCGCAGTATCCTCCCGGCTTCCTGACTAACGGCTGGGGGCATGCTGGTCCTGATTACCAGATGGACCCGGTTGTTGTTAACGCTCACAACACTACAATCAAGGACGATATGAAGTCGATACCGACAGTATCTTTGGTTATGGATAGGGATGACTGGTT
>CAZMWN010000093.1:0-11732 GCA_964569935.1 uncultured Pirellulales bacterium | reverse complement strand
GCATGGACAGCAGTGCGGGACAATGATTATGTTGGAGGTCAATTTCTCTGGACCGGCATTGATTATCTTGGAGAGGCAAGGCGGTGGCCGAATAAGGCCAATGGTTCGGGTTTGCTCGATCTGTGCGGATTCAAAAAGCCCTTAGGCTGGTTTCGACAAAGCCTGTGGAGTGCTGAGCCGATGGTATATATATTTGCCTCCGACAATAGCGGCAGGAGAAGATGGGGCATTAGAGGTGCTGAGCACTGGAACTGGCCACGAGATGCTATGGTAACTGTCTTATGCTACACAAACTGCCCTGAAGTGTCACTGATACTTAACGATGAGCCGATTAGTACAAAGCAACTTTCAGATGCCAGAGGAGGATTATTAACCTGGGAACTTCCCTATGAGTCGGGAGTATTAAAGGCCGTAGGACTCAACAACGGCAGGGCTGTTTGCGAATTTGCCCTGAAAACCGCAGGGATAGCCTGCCAGATTGAATTGCTGCCCGATGTGAACCAAATACGTGCCGACGGAAGAGATATCTGTCATGTGGAGTTTCGAATTGTGGATGATAAAGGCGTTCGCGTTCCGAACGCTGAGTATGAAGTGGTATTCACAGTGGATGGGCCGGTTAACATTATTGGTATAGAAAATGGAAACCTCAACAGCCTTGAAGACTACAAAGACCTGAAACACAAAGCTTATAATGGCCGAGGATTGGCTATCCTGCAATCGACGCACAAGCCGGGCACAATTCGGTTAACAACTCGTTCAGCAGGGCTTAAAGAAGCATCTGCTCAAATCAATGTAATTGCTGTAAAGTTAAAGTAACGTTTCCATGAATTAAGCTATCACTTGTACAAAACACAGGATAGAGAAATTATGAGCCGGAATTTGACGGTTTCATAAAACAGCTTCATAAATATCTATCTACTCAATTCAGGCTTTTTTCCTTGTTATTTTAAGCTATTTTAATAGAATCACAGTTCGATAATTTTGATCATAGGCAGAATCGATAATCTCATTGGAGGCTATTACCCTTGGTCATATACAAAGCAATTGTTGTTTTATAACATCATTTTATTATTTGGTAGTATCCGATTGTTTAAAAATATTTAGGAGTACAAAAAATGAGAAGCTTTATAAATATTATCGTTACTGTTTTTCTATTAAATTCAGCATCGGCATCACAGAGACCTTGGCAGGAACTTTCTAATCCGAAAGTATCCGATGTGGCTTCGAGTTTCAAATCACCTCCACCTGAATACAGTATGACATTTTATTGGGGCTGGGACGGTCCTGTTACTGAAGAAGTAATCGCCCGTGACTTGGAGGAATATAGCTCGAAAAACGTAAAGGCGGTTACTCTGGAAGCAGGCTATCGTATGGCTGCTAAATATCTGTCGCCTGAATGGTTTGATCTGGTCAAATATACTGTGGAAAAGGCTCGCGAGCTTGATATGCGTGTATGGCTGGTCGATGAAGGCAAGTATCCAAGCGGTTTTTCAGGTGGAAAATTTTCAGAAGAGCGACCTGATTTGCGAATGCAAACTTATACTGTAAAAAAGCCGTTCTCAGTCGAAGCCGGACAGGAAATATCCCAGGATGTAAAACCTAATACAATCTTTGCCGTAGCTATTAATCAGGTGGACGATTCAACTCTGGTTCTTGAAATAGATTCCGGCAAATTGAACTGGACGGTACCTAAGGGGCAGTGGCAGGTTCAGCTAATTGAACAGCGGTTTCGCACTTCAGCAACTCGGTCGGTGAATAATCCAAAAGTCGGTGCAAAGGACTCAACCCACTCTCTTTGTGACTACCTGAAACCGGAAGCTGTTAAACAGTTTATCGAGTGGACACATGGGCAATATCAAAAGGTTGTAGGCGATGAATTTGGCAAGACCGTTCTGGGTTTTAGAGGCGATGAGCCGGACTACGGATTTGTCCCCTGGACTAACAAAATATTTGAAGAGTTTCAGAAGCAAAAAGGTTATGACATACGTCCATACCTTGCTTCTATTTCTGCAAGAGGAGGTTTAACAGAGCAACAAAAAAGGGCAAAAGCAGATTATTGGGATGTATGGTCGGCTATTTTTAGTAAAAATTTCTTCGGCATGCAGGCTAAGTGGTGTGCGGAAAATGACGTCGAATACTTGGTACATCTTAATCACGAGGACAAGATGACGGGCCTGATTCGTTCGGAAGGTGATTTTTTCAGGTGCATGCGAGACGTACAGACGCCCGGTATCGATGCTATCTGGAGCCAGATTTGGCTTGATAAGATTGCTGATTATCCTAAATATGCTTCTTCGGCAGCACATCTTTTTGGCCGGCCTCGTGCTTTTACCGAAAGTTTTGCAGCATATAAACCCAGTCCGAATCTCGACCAGGCCATGTGGATTCTTAACCATCAGATTGTTCGCGGTATTAATATGGTTGAGGTTATGTGGATTCCTGCTTCGAGCAAAGGTATCAGTGGAATGCGGGGCTGGCTTGCCGATGAGCGGTTCCCCGCTGCGGCTGCATATCTTAATCGAGTTTGTTATGTTCTTTCACAGGGGCTTCCCGCGGCTAAGATAGGCCTGTATTATCCCACAATGAGTATATGGCTTGGCGATAACGAAGCCGATAAAAATGTATTAACTGTTACTCAACAGCTCCTGGAAAACCAGAGAGACTTCGATTTTGTCGATGAACAGGCATTGTCGTCCGTGATGAAGCTCAAAGGGAACCGTTTTGTAAATCTCAGCGGTCAGAGCTATCAAGCTATTATCATCCCCCCGATAAGCGCGATATCAAAAACGACGTTAGATCGATTAGAAAGTTTTGCCCAAAAAGGTGGCAAGGTTATATTTCTCGGTGACGCACCTTCTTTGGTGGTTGAAAGGACGTTCCTGGATGCAAAAGGGCCGGCTGATATAAGTTGGGCAATGCAGGAATCATCCGGCCGGTTAATCGAACATGTTTTAAAAGCTTTGCCGGAACCTGATGTTAGTTTGAATCAGAATTGTTCGGCAATTAAATATCTCCATCGTCGTTTGAGTGACGCAGATATTTACTTCTTCTTTAATGAAAGCGACCAGAAACAGTCGCATACAGCGACCCTTCATGCTGCAAAGGGACAGGCACAAATCTGGAATCCGATGTCAGGAAGCATCGAAGCTATTGCAGGCATTTCTGCGGAGAATGGTGTTGTACAATTTCCTTTGGAACTTGATGCTTACGGTACGAAACTTATTGTCATCGGTAGCATGCCGACAGTTTCAATAACGGCTATGGCGGCTCCATAAAATTAAAATAAAAAAGATTGATTATTATGACACAATTTCCGTGGAGGTCAGAATGATCAGATATCGAATAACAATCATAATTACACTTGCGGTATCGGTTTGTCTCCCTGTGTCGGCACTTGACCGGAAAGATGTCACTTTTAAAGTATTTCAATTCCCCGCCAATATGATACCACGGATTGATGGGAACATCGATGACTGGTCAATGGTGCCGGAGGAATATATTATTGGTACAGACCAACTTTGGGAGGATTCCGGCAAGCATCCAAAGCCTGATCCCAACAACCTGGATGTCCGAGTACGAGTCGGATGGGTCAAGGGACTGAATCGTTTGTACTTTTTATATGAGGCTTACGATAACTATTGGGACTTTTCCCAGACCGGATTACATAATGATACCTTTGAGATTGTCGTGGATGCCGACGCTTCCGGGGGGCCATTGATTGACAAGGGACACCGTGAAATGTGGATTCCCGAACAAGTCGGTCCTGCCGGGGCTGCTGAAGATGAAAGAATCAGTGACCAGGAAGCCAACTGGGCAATTCACGGTGTTCACGCGCAAAATTATCATATCTTCACACCGGCCGAGGGCAAGGACTGGACCCTCTCATGGGGTGTACAGCCCTGGATAAAAGAGCTGCCCTATGCCAATGCCGTATGCAGCTATAATTTCAAGCCGGGCGAGTCGGGAAAACTTGTCCTTGAATTCTGGATTACACCGTTCGATTATGCCGGGCCCGAAGGCCCACAGAGGGCCGTGGAATCGGTATTGTGGGAAAATAAAATTATCGGCCTAAGTTGGGCGGTTATTGATTACGATGATGTCAACAGCAAGAGCAATAACGGCTTCTGGAATCTTTCGAGACAACATCGAATGTACGGCAATGCTTGGCATCTTTGTGCGTTTCGCTTAATGCCGCTTGATGAAAAATTCCGCAAATCCATCGAGGCGCAGTGGTCTTTCAAGGTTATAGATATGGAACGCAGGCAGGTGGCGTTCAAAGACCTTTCTTATGGAAAGATAACATCATGGAGGTGGGACTTTGGTGACGGAACGATATCACAGGAGCAAAATCCAATCCACCATTATGAAAAAGGTGGTGATTATGTTGTCACGCTGTATATCGAAGGGCCGCAGGGTAAATCCCGCCGTTCAAAAGTATGGGATGTTGAGGTAAAATAATTTCTTTAAGCTGACTTATACAACGCTTTGTAAATTAGCACTGAAAGGAGCATGATTTATGTTAAAACGCATTCTGATGCTGTCTCTTGCCTTAATTGTTACCGATTGCTTTGCGGTTGCTCCGATTAACGCCCCGGTTTATAATGTCAAAGATTACGGAGCGGTAGGTGACGGCACAACGATTGATACACCAGCCGTAAATAGGACTATCGAAGCGGCAGCCGCTGCGGGTGGAGGTACAGTATATTTTTCAGCCGGAACTTACGCCTGTTATTCGATTCGTCTTAAAAGTAATATTGCTTTATATCTTGATCATGGCGTCACGATACTGGCCGCCGAACCTACTGGCAATGCCGGATATGATCCTGCCGAACCGAATCCGTGGGGTGATGAACACAAGTATCAGGATTTCGGGCACAGTCATTGGCATGACAGCCTTATTTGGGGCCAGAATCTTGAGAATATCTCTATCCTTGGACCGGGCCGAATCTATGGCAAAGGTCTGGGAAAGTGGGACAAACCAGACGAAAAGGGAGCGGGCAACAAAGCTATTGCATTAAAGTTATGTCGAAATGTGTTGATTCGTGATGTCACGTTTTTAATGGGCGGGCACTTTTGTATCCTGCCGACCGGCGTGGACAATTTCACCATCGACAACGTTAAAATCGATACCAACCGTGATGGCATAAATGTTGATTGCTGTCGCAATGTCCGCATCTCCAATTGTACAATCAATACACCGAACGACGATGCTATTGTCCTTAAAAGTTCCTATGCTCTGGGCTATGCACGAACAACAGAGAATGTGACGATAACAAACTGCCAGGTTACCGGCTACGATGAAGGCACACTTTTAGATGGCACCTTCAAACGCACACAGGAACAAGCTCCCGACCGTGGCGGCGTCACCGGACGTATTAAATTCGGCACCGAATCCAACGGAGGTTTCAAAAATATTACCATCTCAAACTGCGTATTCGATCGCTGCCGCGGATTCGCGTTGGAAACGGTGGACGGAGGATTGCTTGAAGATGTTACAATCTCCAATATCGCTATGCGGGATATTACAAATGCACCGTTTTTCCTGCGTCTGGGCAGGCGTATGCGAGGCCCAGAAGGTGTCCCGGTTGGAAAACTTCGTCGTATCAATATCAATAATGTAGTCGTGTATAACGCCGATCCTCGATATGGTTCAATGATTATGGGCATTCCGGGACATGAGATTGAAGATATTAAACTCAGTAATATCAGGATTTTGGTTAAAGGCGGAGCTGAAAAAGAACAGGCTGAAGTCGAAGTTCCGGAACTCGAGGACGGGTATCCCGATCCGAGGAATTTTGCCCCGATTCCGGCTTACGGCTTTTTCATACGTCATGTCAAGGGCATCGAGCTAAACAATGTTGATATAAGCTTTGAAAATGAAGATTTCCGACCTCCTTTTATTCTCGATGATGTCAAGGATGTTGAATTCAGAAATGTCGAAGCAAAAACTGCTGAAGGAGTGCCGACTTTTATGTTAAAAAATGTTGAAGGTTTTAGCACATACCAATGTAAGCCGGTTCCCGATGTGCAGCTTGATAATGTGGACAAAAAGAATCTTTAAGTCACATTTATTAAGACTTTGAAAGTTCTCATTGTACGAAAAAATAAAGCTATAAAAGAAAGAACAATAGGAATAAATTGATTTTACAAATATAGTATGTTGAACTTATTGCAACTATGATGAGTCTATCATGGGGGTGGCAAATTATGGCCCGAAAAATTATTTTAAGTGTTTTTTTGATTTGCATTTTTTCCTGCAGTGTAATTGCTCAGTCCCGGTCAGAAGATTTTGGACGGCGGCGAGGGCAGACAAGTACACGTCCACCGGCGGATAACGAACGAGGGCTAAGAGAGCTTTCCCCGGAGGAGATACCGCCGAACTTGAATTTTTATGCGATGGATCCGCTTTACGATCCGAATGCGGTATTGGGCTGGGCCAAGGAACGGATTGAAGAAAAGCTCAATCGCGGCATGCTGGCGCAACCAATAGAGGGTGGTAAAGTATATTTGGGCTGGCGGTTGTTGAAAACCGATCCCGAGAACATCGCCTTTAATATTTATCGTTCTACTGTCGGTGCAGCATTGGTAAAGTTAAATGCCCAACCTCTAATAAAAACTACCGACTTTTTAGACGAAGGAGCACCCTTTGAAAAATCTAACACATGGTTTGTTAAACCAGTGGTCAATGGCCAGGAGCAATCAGCTTCTGAGTTAGCAGAACTACCAGCAAATCCACCGATACAGCAGTACAAATCAATCCCGCTAAGGGATAATGTTCGAGCAAGTATGGTTGGTATTGCAGATCTGAACGGCGACGGTGTATATGATTTTGTAGTCAAACACTCCACCGGCCGGAGTAAAGACCCGGGCAGAGTCGGTCCGAATACCGGTGCCGTCCAATACGATGGTTACAATGGCAAAACCGGCGAATTCATGTGGCGCATTGATTTAGGCTGGAATGTAGATAACGGTATCTGGTGGACTCCAATGGTTGTCCGTGACCTGGACGGTGACAACAAGGCCGAAGTTTGTGTGCGGACATCTGATTATGCTGCAACCGAAGAAGATATGCTTGCAAGCGGACAAAAAGGATTTCTCCTGGATGCCCCGGAATACTTGGCAGTTTATAACGGCGAAACCGGTGAGTTAATCGATAAGGTCGATTGGATAGAACTCGGCAAAGTCCAGGATTGGGGTGACAATACCGGCAACCGTGCCAGCCGCCACATGATGGGTATCGCATATCTCGATGGTAAAACGCCGGCGATTCTGGTTGTTCGCGGCACGTACGGCATGATGAAAATAGATGCTTACGTGCTAAAAAATAAGAAACTCGTGAAACTTTGGCGCTGGACCAACGAACGGGCGCCTTTCATGTACCATGGTCAGGGCCAGCACAGTATCAAGACTGCCGATATTGATGGCGATGGTTGTGACGAGATTTTGAATGGTTCAATTGCAATCGATAATGATGGCCGGACCATGTGGGGCACCGGTTATGGGCATGGAGATCGATTCTATTTAGGTGATATAGATCCCGAACGTCTCGGCATGGAAGTTTTATATATTTTTGAGGAGCCACATCCGCATAACGGCTTAAGCCTGTGGGATGCCACAACCGGCAATATTATCTGGGGTATCTCAGTTCCTAATCGAGATAACGAACTCAGTTTAGCTATAGCCGGTGACATTGACCCGGCTTATCCGGGCATGGAATGCGCCGGAGGAAGGCACTACTATACCGCCAAAGGTGACAAAATCAATGAACGGGTACCGCCACTAAGTTTTCTTGTCTGGTGGGATGCTGATCTTTTGCGTGAAATTTACAGCCGAAGAGGCGTAACCAAATGGAAAGGTGATATTTTAACAAACACGCCTGGTAGTGTACAACAGATAGCGGATATTTATGGTGACTGGCGGGAGGAAATTATCACAGCTACCAGAGGTGAATTAAGAATCTATAGTACTATTATTCCTGCTGCTGATCGTCGTGTCTGCCTGATGCAGGATCCGCTATACCGGAATGATGTTACCCATCGGACAATGGGCTATGCTCATTATCCCATGACCAGTTACTACCTTGGTACTAAATAAGGAAGCAGCATGACAAAAACAATAGCTCAATACAAAGCAACTATCGTGATCTGGATAATTCTTTTAGTAACTGGTTGTTCAATTCATACACAGGGTCAAAATCATGGCTATAGACAGATGGAGAATCTCAATCGGGGTATAGTTGCAATCGATCAGGGCGATGGTAAGGTGTACATAGGATGGCGTATGTTTGGGACAGATCCTGATGACATAGCCTTTAACATTTACAGGGACGGGATAAAAATTAATGCCCAGCCTGTAACCGACTTCACTAATTACATAGATAATAATGGAAATGTCGATGCAACCTATACGATTCGTGCCGTTATCGAAGGCCGGGAGAACAAACCCTCCGCTCCAGTAAAAGTATGGAGCCGGAATTACATCTCAATCCCTCTTCAGACTCCGGAAGGCTGCAGGCCCAATGATGCATCCGTCGGAGATTTGGATGGTGACGGAGAATATGAGATAGTACTCAAGCAGGAAATGAGACCCCGTGATAATTCTCGAAGAGGGGCGACCGGCCAAACAAAACTCGAAGCCTATCAAATGGACGGCACCTTCATGTGGCGTATTGACCTGGGCAGGAACATCCGGGAAGGTGCACATTATACTCAATTTATGGTCTATGACCTGGATGGCGACGGCAAAGCTGAAGTTGCCTGTAAGACGGCGGATGGCACTGTTGATGGAAAAGGAAAAACAATCGGAGATCCCAACGCAAATTACGTTGATGACAGGGGCCTGATTTTAGATGGTCCTGAGTTCCTGACCATCTTTGATGGACAAACCGGTGCGGAACTTGTCACTACCGATTACATTCCACCCCGTGGAGGGGACGGCTCCGGTTGGGGAGACAGCAATGGAAACAGAGTCGACAGATTTTTGGCGTGTATCGCATATCTTGACGGTGAAAGACCGAGCCTTGTAATGTGCCGTGGATATTATACACGGACAGTACTGGCGGCATGGAATTGGAGAGGCGGAGAATTAACTAATATATGGACTTTTGACAGTGACGACGGAACCGCTGGCAATGAAGCTTATAGAAGCCAGGGGAATCATAATCTCAGTGTCGGTGACGTGGACGGTGACGGTAATGATGAAATCATCTATGGTGCTTGTGCTATCGATCATGACGGCAAGGGACTTTATTCGACCGGCATGGGACACGGTGACGCAATGCATCTATCAGATATTGACCCGGATAGACCAGGTCTGGAAGTCTGGTCGATCCATGAAAATCCACGACATCCAAACGGGGCAAACCTCCGGGATGCGCGAACCGGTGAAGTTATTTTTGGCCTCGATTTGAAGGATCCGGGCAGGGGACTGGCGATTGACATCGATCCACGCTACAAAGGTTATGAATGCTGGTCGAATGTCTCCAATTGTTTATATAACTGCAGAGGTCAGAAAATATCCGATACAAGACCCAGATCGTGTAATATGGGCATTTGGTGGGATGGCGACCTGTTGCGTGAAATTCTGGATGGTCGAGGAGGCGGCAGAAGGTGGGGGCAAGGTGGAGCCTATATAGACAAATGGGATTATGTAAATAACACAGTGACACGATTGCTCAATGGTGGAGATTACGATTGCGTTACAAACAACGGTTCAAAAGCAACTCCTTGTCTCTATGCCGATATCATGGGTGATTGGAGGGAAGAAGTAATCTGGAGAACGACGGACGGCAAGGAATTGCGTATCTTCACAACAACGATACCCACTAAATATCGTTTTTATACCCTGATGCATGATACGATTTACAGGCTGAGCGTAGCTTGGCAGAATGTTGCTTATAATCAGCCTGCACACACCGGTTTTTATCTGGGCCAAGGTATGGAAATTCCACCGCGTCCGAGAATAAAATTAGTAAATAAAAAAGATTGATAGTTACAAAGAATGATAAAAAATTCGCACGACTAATTAAATAGACATAATGAAAGGGAGTTTTATGAAAATTGTAAAACAAAAAATCATAGAAGCTATATCGTTAAAGTCGCATTACTCTGTGTGTCACGTTCCAATTTCATTAATGTTATTTTTATTTTTAGCAGCAGGTTGCTCAAAAGTATCCGGTATCATTAGTGAGAAAGCCCGCGTTCCTAATGGAAGATATGAGATGAATTTCAATCGTGACTGGAAATTTGCTAAAGGAAATCAGGAGGGGGCCGAAATGCCCGACTATGACGACTCGGCGTGGGAGAAAGTACGCTTGCCGCACGACTGGGCGATTTCAGGTCCATTTAATCCTAACGAAAATGGATACGCTGGTAAGTTACCCTGGAAGGGCACAGGTTGGTACCGAAAAAAATTCATGCTCGAAAAGGCAGATAGCGGACGTCAGATTTATTTCGATTTTGATGGTGTTATGGCATTTCCAAAAGTCTATGTAAACGGCAAGTTGGCCGGACAGTGGGATTATGGTTATACATCATTTCGTGTGGATGCCACCCCATACGTGAAATTAGGTGAGAATAATGTTGTTTCAGTACTGGTTGATACGCGACAGCAGGGCACACGGTGGTATCCTGGAGCAGGGATATACCGCAAAGTGACAATGGCTATCTGTAATCCGGTTCATATAGCACACTGGGGTACTTATGTGACTACACCAGAGCTTAGCGATACTTCGGCAACGGTTCGTGTTCGTTCCAATATAGAAAACCATCTTGATATCGAATCGAAGGTAACCGTTGAAGTGGTTGTGCTTGATCCGGACGGGCACGAAGTGAGCACAAGCAAAAAAAGAGGTGTCGTTCCGGCCGGCGGTATCTGTGATGTTGAGCAATCTCTTGTTATTTCCGAACCACAACGATGGGATGTTAACCGTCCGAAACTATATACGGCAAAAACCATTGTAAGAAGTAACAATAAGGTAGTGGACGCGAAAGATACTACTTTGGGTTTGCGTACGTTTAAATTAACTGCCAACAACGGTTTTCATTTGAACGGTAGGCGTGTACAACTCTACGGTGTTAATCTTCACCACGATCACGGCCCTCTCGGGGCGGCTTTTTATACTCGCGCTATGGAACGGCAACTGGAGATTATGCGTGAGATGGGCTGCAACGCCATTCGAACCAGCCACAATCCATCGGCACCGGAACTTCTTGATTTGTGTGACCGTATGGGATTTGTAGTTTGGGACGAGGTATTTGACAAATGGGACGATAAGGCTGCTCGCGTCAGAGGTGAACCGCCCTTAAAAGAATATAGTGAGAAACATATTCGCAGTCTTGTGATGAGAGACCGCAATCATCCCTGCGTTGTTGTGTGGTCGATTGGAAACGAGATTGGCAACCAGCCATCCGACAGGGAAGGTAAATCACCCGAAAGAATAAAGTATATGAGTGATTTTGTCCGCAAATACGATCCTGCGCGTCCTGTAGGCATGGCCTGTCATATCCCTAATACGGTCGAACAACCAATTCTCGATGCACTTGATTTTACCGGATGGAATTATGGACATCGATATGATCGGTACAGAGAAAGCTATCCGGACAAACCGATTATTTACAGTGAATCGGCCTCAACATTAAGTACACGCGGATTCTATGAATTGCCACACCCAAACCGTAAAACCGAATTTTCCAGCCAACACCAGGTGGATTCCTACGACCTGAATGCCGCAA
>CAZMWN010000092.1:0-12005 GCA_964569935.1 uncultured Pirellulales bacterium | reverse complement strand
ACAGCCTGTCTGACATTCTTATTTACATCCCGCAGGAGAGAGTACTGGTTACCGGTGCCATTGCTTATCAACGCGGCCAACCGCCCGAGATCGGCCGGCAGTCGCAATTGCAGGATGTGCATCGCTTCATCGCCGTGCTGGATAGTCTCCTCGCAGACGGCGTAAAAATCGACCACGTAATCCCGTCACACAGTCCACCTCTGCGGCGCAGCGATCTACCTCCCATCCGGGACTACTACCAGAGAATGCTCACGGAAGTCCAGGCGGCCCGGCGGCAGGGCCTGACTCTGGAGCAGACCATAGCGAGCCTGACCATACGGAAGAAGTTCCCCAAATTCCGCGATCCACCCCCCGGCCACTGGTGCTACGGCTTACAGGAATACAATGTGAGAAACCTCTGGCGCATCCTCAGTGAGGAGCAACCGCAGCCGCAAACACAGAATGAGCAGCGCTAATATAATCCCGCAAGCGAGTTCCGCTATTTAGACCTGGATGTAATTCCAGGTCTTTTTTTATGCGGTGGCATTAAATGATCTTTATTCTGTTTTTTTGTGTTTGTTTTAGTACCATCCACTTCACTCGTTAAATTCGCTCAGTGGTTGCCACCCGTCGCCAAAATAGAATTACTGAGCTGGTTGGATATTGTATAAAAGCAGTATTTTATCGATGATAAGCATAATTGTTTTAGTTCAATAATAAGAAATTTAGGATGGAGGATTCAATAACCAATATACAAAAATAATACTGGGATATATTACGACTGTAGTTGTCAAATTATCTTGGTTCCAATTATAATACCATTAAGATAATATAGGTGGTTGAATATTGCAATAAAACCTTCATGTTGAGAGCATGTGAAATATACATAGGAACAACAATTCATTATGCTTTGACTTTAGGAGTTCGTACGAATGCCTCGCCATGATTTTAAAGAATCAGATAAACGTTTATTAGCTGAGAGAGTTGGCTTTCATTGTTCCAATCCTGCGTGCGGCGTTTCTACGATAGGACCGTCAATAAATCCTGGAGACAAAGAATATGTAGGTGTGGCAGCTCATATTTATTCAGCATCGATTACTAATGGTCCTAGAGCAAATCCAGCTATAACAGAAAAATATAGAAGGAGCATTGAAAATGGAATTCACTTGTGTGATAAATGTGCTACTCTGATAGACAAAAATAAAGGCAGGGGTTATTCTCCACAAATTCTCCAACAGTGGAAAAACAATGCGGAGTCAATCGCTAGAAGGCGTGTGTATAAGAATGAGCCTATCAACTTATACCAGTTAATAGAATTTAAACATTTAGAGAAACAATACTCGACAGCGTTGACTTGCTCTGGACTTGGTGAGAAAAATGTTTTATCCTGCCCTTCATACCAACCGTATATACAAGAAATATCAACAAAATTAAAATTGGCTCACAAATGCATAATTAAAGGGGAGAGTGGCTGTGGCAAATCTCTACTTACTTACCAAGTAGCGAAAAGATTTTTTGATGAAGATTGGAGTGTATATAAATTAAATAAGATGGCTCTTATAGAGGGGATTAGTATTATCGCTCCTGTTCAAAAATCTCTGATTATAATTGATGATTCCCAAACAATAGATGTTTCGCAGTTAGAAAATATAATTGAGTATTCTAATGAAGATTGCATGGTCTTGCTTAATTGGAATACTAGTACATCTAATAACGGTGAATTTCTGCGTAGTTATCCTTGTATCGACATTGTATCGTCACTTCAAGTTGAGATGTTAAAAAAATACTGTATTGATCACAAAGAACATATCATGAGTCTTTTAAGGGAAATGGGAGTAAAGTTAAGTGATCGATATCCTTTTTGGATGATTGAAGCAAGAATAGAGAGAGCTTCGAATGAAAAAACTCCATGGCTCTTCAATTATTCATTGACCGAAGGCTGGAGGGTCGCAGAAAATGATTTAAAATTATTAAAAGATCATGGAAGACTAGATTTAGTCTTAGTTGTTGTTGCTGCTTTTCAATATGCAAGCTTAGACCAAGGGGTGAATGAAGATATTATAGTCACTGAGTTAAGGAAGTACTGCTCTGACTCTGCTTGGCTTAATAAAGCCCTTAAAGTATTAAAAAAATATTGTATATCAAGTGATGGTTTTATCAGACACAAGCATTATCAATATGCCAAAGAGGTTTTACTGAGATTTATTGCTAATGAAAAAGTGAATTCTTTCCAAGAATATGTTATTGATTTATTTAAAAGAATTTTAACTGATAAAAACTTTGAAAAGGACCATAGTAATGTTTTGGAATTTATACTCTTCGACTATAAATACTGTCATTATATCTTAAGAAAAGATGGTTTCATTAATAAGGTTACTGAAGATTTGTTTTCTCAACCTACAATTTCAATTCCTACAAAAATACAAAAACTCAATTCGCTAATTCGTTTTGACAAAGCTGTACTCCTGATTATTGATGATTATATAAATGTAGTAAAAAATTGGATTTTAAAATGCGACAGAGACTCTGCTTGGCCTTTGAGTAATCTCCTAAATACTTTTATAAATGAAAAATATAAGAACTTAATTGTTACTAATGAAATTATAAAATCATTATTTGACAGGTTACTTAAATCTAACCTCATTGACAAAACTCGATATTCTTCATTATTGAACAGGCTGTATTTTTTCTTTAATGAGGAACAGAAAGAAAAATGCAAAAAATTAATTGCATATCCTAATCTCGCTATGGATATTTCTCGGTATCCTCTTGGTGAAGAACATTACTGTTTTTCAGAAATTATCACAAATTTATCGTATATTAATGAAGAGTGGGCAAACTCATGTGTTTACGCAAATATTGAATCAATCGCACAAAACTTAAATAAAGATTTATTACGAAGTTATGAATTATATCAAGAGTTAATTGATGATTTTTTTGGTGTGACATGTTGGATATTGAAAATAAAAATAAGAAAGAACATCATAAATTCTACTGCCAAGAAACTTGCAAAAATGATTAAAGTTGACGATGTTTTAGCTTCTTTTAGAAAAGTGGATTTATCTAAAGTTCAGCAGTTCTATACTTTCTTGATATTTTTAAAAATTTACCATAAGAAAGTATTGGCCGAAATTTCAGAGAGAATTGATTACAACTACCTTAAACATATATATAAAAAAGATTTCCAATTAGATCACGATCACGAATGTCTTATTAAGATACTATATAATCCCAGAAGCAAAACATATAAAGATTACATTGATTATATTATTGATAGAAATAATGAAATAGTTGATTTATTGATTGCATTGAATCCCCAAAAGTCTGTCGACGAAGTGAAGAAGGGAAAAGTTTTTAAGATGAATATTCACTCAGGTAATGAATATAAGTTTGTGTTGGCTTTTCTTGATTCTCTTTATTCTGAAGGCGAAAATGACTTAGTTATAAAAATTATTAGAGACAATAGAGACACAATAAAAAAGAGCATTTTTTGTAAATCTGTTAATGTAGATGACAATAAGAAAAAGTATGATTTTTTAGTATTTTTATACAAACGCTCGCCTGAAACTCTTAAATATATTTTTAGTTTTCAGGAAGAAGTCGATGAATTATTTACAAAACTATACAGACTACTTAGAGGTAAGGCTATCGAGAAGGATATAGCTCGCTTATATCTATTTTTCATAAAGGAGTTTACACAATCTCATACAACAAAAATCAAAGCTGTAGAAGCTCAATTTCCGTCAACGAGAGAGTATGGTATTTAAAAAGTATGATAACATGAGAAATTGTGATATTGGAATAGTCGAATCTTGAAACTGAACTGCCGATCACAGGATAAACTATAGAACTGAATCCTTAAGTTATTAGAATAATCTATTTCGATGTGTAGTAGCCACTGAGTGAACATAGTGAGCGAAGTGGATGGAGGGAAAATAGGGTCACATCTTTTTTTACAACTTATTTTTTAATCTTATTTCTCCTCTGAAGAAGAACTCAATACCCTCCGCTGGAAATGACGTTATCTTGTATTTTTTAATGCAACGAGTTCCATATCAAGGACAATTTCCATAAAGATGTGGATTTCACTTGTAAATTGATTGTTTTCAGATAAAATATGGAATGAACAATCTATAGTTCATTGTTCGTAGTTCATAGTTCATCGTTAGTAGCGAGTAGCGGATATGGATAAAGACAGTTCATTGTTCATCGAAAATTGATTTCATCGTCATTCGTCAATCATTATTAAGGGATTGGAGTCGGCAACATCTTGGGGGAAAATGAGTACATGAGTAAAAGTGTGAATCAGGTAAAATACGCACTCATTAACGCATATACACATCAACGCATATACCCGACTTGTTCGACAAGTGTAGAGAACATTCGACAAATCGGGGTGTTTTTGCAAAACAAAGCCAATTTTCGAAATGGCCAAATGAATATAAACTCATTTATAACAAAGGATTATGAAAAAAATGGCTTCGCGGGCCGGCGAAAAAACAAAGCCAATTCAAAGCCAAACAAAGCCAATTTCGGTTAGGTTAAAATTAACGTAAGCTCTTTGATATAAACAGAATATGAGAAATTATCCGATTTCGGAGCTAGGAAAAACAAAGCCAAAACGAACCCAATTCAAAGCCAATTCCGGTTAGCCCCCAGATTTACTCTGGGGGTTTAAATTCAGGCAATGCCTGGGGTTGGAAAAAGACATTTTTAAGTCTCTATTAAATAATGCGTTAGGTAAATTGATTGGAAATCGAGCGAGATTTTGTTATTATCATCGTATTAAAAGGCTCTGTTGTATGGCTGAGCGATTTATATGGGAGGTATGGGGTGATTATGAACTATAGGTTGGAGAGAGCAAAAGAAAATCGTAAACGCAGTTATTTTATGTATAAATTCTGATTTGAATGAATACGGATAATCCTTTCTTTAATATACAAGCCCAAAGTCAGGTCGTTGTGGCACACGGTCACGGCCCTTATCACAATACACTAACAGCCTTAGAATCTTTTCCTTTACAGGTTGTTCGTGGCAAGCGCGTGTTACTCAAGCCCAATGCCGGACGAATAGCGCGCTCGGGAGAGGGTATTACTACACATGCTCAGGTTGTTGCAGCAGCTATAGATGCATTTCAGGAGGCCGGGGCCGAGGTGGCTGTGGGAGAGAGTCCGATTACCGGCGTTAAAACTATGGAGGCTTTTGACGCCACAGGCATAACAGCCGAAGCGACTAAACGGGACTGCCCGCTTATCGATATGGACCAACGTCCTTATGTGGAAGTGGACATACCCGACGGTCGCGTATTGCATCAGTTAAAGGTCTGTCCAGAAGTCCTGGAATTCGATGTGATTGTATCCATACCCGTGATGAAAATGCATATGCATACGGGAGTCACCCTGTCGGTTAAGAACATGAAAGGCTGTTTGTGGCGGCGCAGCAAAGTGCAATTGCATATGCTCGCACCTATCCAGGGCAGTGAAGAGAAACCACTCGATGTAGCTATCACAGACTTGGCCTCGGTATTGCGTCCGCATCTGGCGATTATCGACGGCACGGTTGGCATGGAAGGATTAGGGCCGAGTGCCGGAGAGCCTAAAGCCCTGGACTGCGTGGTCGTCGGCGCCGATGGATTTGCTGCGGACGCCGTGGCCTGCCGATTGATGGGCACCCGTGCCGAGGATGTCCCTCACCTGCGTATGGGTGCGGAGCGCGGATTGGGTGTGATTGATTTGGATAAGATGGTTATCGCACCTGAGTGCTGGCGTGATTGGGTCAGCCACTTTGCGAGGCCACCTCAGAATCTGTCCATCGAATTTCCGAAAATTATTGTTAGAGACAACAACTCGTGTAGCGCCTGTCAGTCCACGCTGCTGTTGTTTCTCAAAGAATATGCAGACCGGATTTTTGATTATTTGCCGGACCAGGACTCTTTGGATATCGCCATTGGGAAGGGACATAAGGACCTGCCCGAGAAGACGCTCTGTATTGGTAATTGTACGGCTGGATGCAGGAAGGGCGATTTGTTTGTGCCCGGTTGTCCGCCTGTGGCCAGTGAGATACTAAAGAAGCTGACCGGGCGAACATCATTGGGGCCTAAATGAAAAAACCTTTGCATTGGATGTTATTCGTAGCTAATTGTCGGCGATTCTTAAGCTTTAATAATCTTGCTTCTGCCTTTTGTGACGGAAGCAGTGGCATTGCGGGTGTCAATGATTAGGCTGGCGTTTTTTACAATCCACTCATAATCATAGTCGCTGTGGTTTGTTGAAATCAAAACTGCGTCGTATTGTTTCAACATGGCAGCCGAAAGCGGTTTACTTTTCATCTGTAAGTTGTATTTTCTCTGCTTATGTGTCGCCGGGATATACGGATCATTATAATCTACTTTTGCACCTTTTTTCTTTAGTAGTTCTATCAACTCTAAGGATGGTGATTCCCGAACATCATCAATGTCGGGCTTGTATGCAAGGCCCAGAATAAGAATCTTTGAACCGTTGAGGCTTTTCTTGCGGTTGTTGAGTGCGTCCATTGTCCGAGCTATAACGTAGTGCGGCATGTCTGTATTGATTTCTCCGGCCAGTTCGATAAAGCGCGTCGGCATGTCGTATTGGCGTGCCTTCCAGGTCAAGTAGAAAGGATCGATTGGAATGCAATGTCCACCAAGGCCGGGGCCGGGGTAGAAAGGGCTGAAACCAAACGGTTTTGTGCTGGCTGCTCGAATGACTTCCCAAACGTCAATTCCCATACGGTCGAAGACCATCTTCAATTCATTGACCATTGCAATGTTAATACAGCGGTAAACGTTTTCGAGGATTTTTGTCGCTTCTGCCGCCTCAACAGAGGATACTGGTATCACAGTCTCTATCGCCAGTTCATATATCATTTGTGCTGTTTCACGACACTTATTAGTAAGACCACCAACGACTTTGGGAATAGTACGCGTGGAAAAAAGTTTATTGCCGGGGTCTTCGCGTTCGGGAGAATAAGCAAGGTGAAAATCCTTGCCGGCCTTTAAGCCGCTTGTTTCCAGAATCGGCGCCATAAGTTCCCTTGTTGTTCCCGGATAAGTAGTACTTTCAAGCGTAACAAGCTGACCTGGCTGGAGGTATTTTGCAATGGTCCGGCAGGAATCTATAATATACCTCATATCCGGTTCGCGGTTTTCGGTTAGGGGTGTGGGTACACAGATAAGTAGGGCGTCAACGTTTTTGATGCGTGACATATTATTTGTGGCGGTGAACTTCTTTGTATCAGCAATCTTCTTGACTTCAGAGTCAGGCACGTTCTTGATTATGCTTTTACCTGTATTCAGGACTTTCACCTTTCGTTCGTCGGTGTCAAAGCCAAGAACTTTGATACCAGCGTTTGCAAATTCACGAGCGAGGGGCAGCCCAACATAGCCAAGACCGAGAATTCCAATCCTGACTGTTTTATCTTCGATTTTTTTCTTCCAGTCTTTCATTAGCTAATACAATTGAGTGAGAATCCTTAATATAGACTCCAACCATAAGTTGTTTAAACAACAAGAATCTTTATTGTAGATTATTTTTGTGTTGGAAAGTATAAAGGATTTGAGAGAGAAAGCAAGTACTTTCAACGCTATCTAATCTTCTTTTTCTTTTGATTTCAAGATATCATTCAAACCTTCCGTAATTCCCTTGCCCACATCTTCAACACCTTTGATGACTTCTGTGCCGGCGTCTTTCCCAGCTTCTGTTGCCTCTTTGCCAATATCTGTGCCGGTTTCTAAAATATTTATGCCCGTATCGATTAGAACGCCTGGTAGAGCTCCGACATTCTTGAGTTCAGTTACAAGGGCACCTAACATCTCGTCCGGCAAAATATCGGCTCCTTGTTTGGCAATCCCTCCTGTAATAGCAATAAGGATTGTGCGTGTTAAGGCGACGGCGTCGAGATTATTGTCATTTCCCAAATCGGTTAATTTAATAGTGTCGAGTTTTAGCGGAATAGTGTCCACTTTGCCGGGCACAGGCAATAATTTTACTTTTACTTCTGTGTTTGTGATTTCGAGACTATCAATATGCAACTTTTTTCCGGTCGGTTCCGATGGCTCACTTTCCTTTGCAGGAAGCTCTTTTATTATGTCCTGCAGATTGTTGCCGGAGACTCCCCTTTGTTCAAGGACTACTTTAACTCCATCAAGCTTTATATCTTTGATATTAACTATATCGCTCAGGAGAGATTTGGTATCAACCTTAATATTGGCCCGGCTTAGTTCGAGAAGTCTTTCATGTTTATAGCCGGGGGGGTTGTTTATAATAAGGTCCTCGAAGCCGAGTCTGCCGCGCAGGACTGAAAGATCGACTGCATTTACACTTACACCCACATTGAGGGCTTTGGTCCCCGCTGTTTCGATAGCCACTTTCAAAGCACTGTTGGCAAACAGGCCGATAGCAATCAAGGCTACAACGACTATGACTAAAATCGCTGTACAAACAATATAGAGGATTTTAATAGGCTTTTTCATTTTTGTAATATCTCTAAAATCAAATTTGTCATTTTTTATAAAAGGCTACTGTTTGGGTAGCTTGTTTTTCACATCGATAATACGGTATTGTATCAAAAAATTATACAGAATGTACTGATATTTCCACCTTTAGAAACTGTAGCCCAGACCTAAGAAGTATTTCACATCGGTTTTGTGTGCACCGATAGCCGGCGTAGCATCGTAATCAAGGATAGCTTTGAGATTCACAAACATCGCCTTATAAAAGTCAGCACGAAGCTCGGCAGTAGTTGTGAGATAGTAATCGGAAGGTTTCTCAAGGGCTGGGTAGTATGTAAGCTCATGTATGAATGAAAGATTCTTCCGCAGCTTTTTGTCGAAGTAATATCCGAGTTGGGCTGATATTTCACTGTTGCTATCGGTCTGGTTATCGAATTTCTCGTAAAGAGACGCCAAACCAAGTTCGGTTGAAAAGTTCATATTTTCGGATTCTATCCATTGATAGCCAGCACCGATACCTACGGTGATACGCCGATCCAGTTCTGCAACGGCGTCCTTTTCATATCGGCCGTCTAGGTAACCGTACATCTTTTTTGAGAAGAAGTAATCGTATTTGGTTTTTGCCCGCCACCAATCTTCGATAGCCTCTTCTTTGCCGGTAGCAGGGTCTTCCTGTTCTGACTTCATGTAGTCTGAACTGAGTGTAGTCCGGTCATTTTCTGTTCGTTTCTTGAGTTTGGCGCTTCCGGTTACACTCTCGGTCTTTGTGTTACCGTGTGTGGAGGTAATCCCTGCAGAGACGTCTCCCGTCCATTTTGGCTTTGGAGGATTTATTGAGGCGATATCGTCGACGGCAAATTCCTGGGCTTTGATTGACTCGCTGCCTTTTATAGAAAAACGTCCCGATTTAGAACTGGATAACTGTTGTTCAAATCCAGTACCATCTTTCAGATTGACTTTAATCGGTTCATCGCTACTGAGGGTCTGGATGTTCGATAGTTCCACTGTTACTTCGCCGCCAACGTCCGATTTTATAATTAATTTACCGTCAGTAAGACGAAGAATTTTTCCTGTCAGACGGTCTCCGTTCTTAAAATAGACTTCGTCCCCATAGCTTAGCTGAGCTAAGAACATCAGAGACACAAATAAAATTAATATTCGACAACGCATCGTAAACTCCTTTCAATTTAATCCATAAAAAAATGCAATGCCATATATGCTATACAACAGATACAGGTTGATTTTTTATTGTCCTCTATGCAACTTCACTTTTCATGTGAATATCATGCTGCGGATAAGGTATTGTAATGTTGTTTTTATCAAGTGTGAGCTTTATTTTTTCTGTTATATCGAAACGAACACTCCAATAATCAGAAGCATTAACCCATGGCCGGACGACGAAGTTAACACTGCTGTCACCAAGCTCTGAAACCGCTATTGTATGTGCCGGGTCTTTTAGAATTCTGTCATCACTGGAAACCACTCCTTCAATCACTTTTTGGGCTTTTTTCAGGTCATCTTCGTAGGAAACGCCTATTACTAAATCGATGCGCCTGGTCCCATTCGCCGTGAAATTCAAAATGTTGCTGCCTGTTACCTGGCCGTTAGGAATTATGATTCTCACATTATCCGGTGAATTGAGAATCGTATTGAAAATCTGAATCTCTTTTACCGTACCCATCTTGCCGGCTAATTCAACAAAGTCACCGACCTTAAAAGGCTTGAAAATAATCAGCATGACTCCCGCAGCGAAATTGGCCAGAGAACCCTGAAGAGCGAAACCAATTGCCAGTCCGGCGGCTCCAACAACTACGGTAAACTCGGTCATTGGTATGCCCAGCTTTTTCACCGCAGCAATGACAACGAAAACCAGCAGTGCAATTTGACATAGATGTTGAACGAAGTTTGTCAGAATAGGATCAACTTTTGCTTTAGTCATCGCTTTACCGGCCAGCTTGGAGAGAACTTTAGCCAGCCAGCGCCCGATGACGAAGATTAAAATCGCTCCGAGAACATCCAGCCAGTATTCAGCTATGAAGCTATAGATTGTATTCAGAATAGTTTCCATGATATTTTCTCCTTAATTATTCCTTACTAACCTTTTCAGTGACATTAAGATTTTGTCATAGTATCTCCCAAATATACATTAATAGTTCGCGAATAGTAATTGTACATCAGCTTTTCTGGCATATTCAAGTATTTCTCGAACGAAGTTATACAAATATGGTGTTATGGTAAAATAGGTACTTTCGATGTTTTTTCTCGACCCCGGCAGAGCCGAGAAATTAGGATGCTCGTTGGAATTATTTTTATAGGACCAATAGGCCAAATCCTGCTTAATCTTTAAAAAGAAGAGGTTTTAATATTCCTTCGCAATTCTACGGGTGTAAATCCGTAGATGGAAGTATCCGCTGTTTTCTGGTAAGATATTATGGATGGAATACAAGAAACAAGCTCATGCAGTTTATTATGCTCAATATCACATAGTGATATCGAATGGCTGTTCAAAGATTACAAAAGATTTTAGCTTCGGCTGGAGTTGATTCTCACAGAAAATGTGAAGAATTAATTCTAAGCGGTCTTGTGCAGGTCAATAAAAATGTTGTCGATAAGCTGCCGGCATTCGCCGTTCCTGAAAAGGACGTGATTACCGTATTAAATATTAAAAAAGATTAAATAAATAGTCTCAAAATAACGGAAAAGCAGAAAATTACCAGTAAAGGCAAAAAATCTCTAAAACAGCGTAGATCCAAGAAACGCGTACCAGTAGAAAAGACGACAATTTTCAAACTCTTCGAGAGAAGAGAAAAGAAGGATGTAAAAAAAGTATCCGATACGCAATTGTCCGGCTGGAGACTTTGGTTATTTCGTCTTATTGCGGTAACAATTGTTCCGACTCTTTTATTTTTAATAATAGAGGTGACACTACGATTCGTCGATTATGGTTTCCCGGCATCTATGACTGTCAAATGTAAAACCAATGGCCGGGACTCATACTGCAGTAATGTCAAATTTTCCTGGCTGTTCTTTAATCCGGATATTGCCCGAGCCATGGATCCGTTTGTTTTTCCTGCAGAAAAGACAAATAAGACCTATCGGATTTTTATTATGGGAGCTTCTGCTGCAGCAGGAACGCCGGATGGGGCATTTTCTTTCGGGCGGTTTCTGCGTGTTATATTGAATCACCGATATCCACAAACAGATTTTGAAGTCATTGTTGCTGCAATGCCGGCTATTAATTCCCATGTGGTATTGGAAATCGCAAAAGACTGTATCCGTCACCAGCCGGATCTGTTTATAGTGTATCTGGGAAATAACGAGGTAGTTGGCCCATATGGAGCCGGAACCGTATTTGTCCCGTTGAGTTCCAATCTGGCCCTCATTCGCTTTGGAATTAAATTTAAATCAACCAAGCTGGGGCAGCTTTTAACAAGTCATCTGGGATCATTAGGCACCGGTGAGGCTCCCAGAGTTTGGCGCGGTCTGCAAATGTTTCTGGATAAACAGGTCAGAGCAGACGATACTCGGATGGAGGTTGTTTACAGGCATTTCCAAA
>CAZMWN010000091.1:0-12017 GCA_964569935.1 uncultured Pirellulales bacterium | reverse complement strand
ACTTCACCTGACAGCAGAAAATGCAGCTTTCCGGGCTGCAAGTGTATCCTGAGTATTTATAACCACCAGACCACCTGTCGTGTACATAGTGATAAAATGCTCCAGGAGCAAAAAACGAAGTTTTCATCTCATCTTGAAGTACCAACCGGATAATACCGATAGTACAGATCGATACTTTTATAAAATCTGAATTTTATCCATTTTTTAATTGAGACAGACCGGATATTGTGTTATTTTAGTGTTTTAATTGGTGAATATTCTTTCATCTCTCAGGAGTATCCCCCATAGATTAAAAGTGAGAGATATTATTTATGTGGCCGATAGATAAGGCCAGGGAGAATTACAAGTGAGTAAAGGTACAGTAAAATGGTTCAATTCGAGCAAGGGTTTTGGTTTTATTAATCCGGACGACGGCAGCGACGATTTGTTTGTCCACCATTCGGAGATAAAGACCAACGGCTACGCATCGCTCGATGAAGGCCAAAAGGTCGAGTTTGAAGTTGGACAGGGCAAAAAGGGCCCATGTGCAACCAATGTAGTCCCCTGCTAACCAGGGGCACAGCTTGAAAACGGAAAGGTCGGGCCTGGCTCGGCCTTTTTTTATGCGCTGAAAAATTTTCCGGATAAAAAGAAGTTGCGCCGATAGGGGCCTTTTCGTCTATAATAATGAGTAAGTTAAAAGTGAGCTAAAGTACTTAAAGTGAACTAAAGTTTAATGCTATAATTTTAGTCACTTTTAACTTTAGGCACTTTGAACTTCTTTAGGAGGTTATTTGCAAAAACGGCACAAAGAGCTTTTAGAATTGTTGGATAAGTCCGGAACGAGTCTCTACACGCTTCTGACCCGGCTGACACTGCGCGAAGAGACGGCCGAGGAACTGATGCAGGAATTATTTATAAAACTAAGTAATTCAAGAGGATTTCAAAAATGTCACAACCACGATGCTTACGCTCGCAAGACTGCAATAAACCTGGCCTTCGACTGGCGGCGAAAATTTCGACAAAAGCTTCAATTTACACCAGAGGTTTGTGAGCTGGTTTCGAATGATAGTTCGCCGCTGAGCAAATTGATACAGACAGAAGAACTGGAAGAAATACTCAATGCCATCGGACAATTGAACAGGTCATGGCGACAGGCCCTTGTTATGCGATATATCCAGCAGCAATCTTACGATGATATCGCCGAACAAATGGAAAAAACGCCGCATCATGTCCGGGCCTTATGCTCCAAGGCATTGAACCGTCTTCGTGATGTACTCGGGACGAATCAGAAAAATACTACCGAAAAGGAGATATAAAATGTCGGAAAAAGACGAACAACAAATACGCTATAGGCTAAAAGTCCTCTCGCAAATTGAGCCTTCCTCAGAAGGCTTAGAGCGGGCCAAAGAACGTATCCGGGATACGCTTTCCAGCACAGAAGAAAGACCGAAGAGCAGTGACACAAGAATATGGCAGGTGTTCTGTAATATCCAAACACTAAAAATCGCCGCAGCCGCGGTGCTTTTAATCGGGCTTGGATTTATTACAGGTCGACTATTTGTACCTGCTCCGGATATGGAAGAACTACAAGCCGCTCTGGAACCGGCTATTAGGCAGGAGCTGCAAGAGCAATGGCGACAAGCTTATGCAACCGGTTTTACCCAAATAAAAAATGAACTCGCCGAACAGTTCAGTCGTGACCTGGCTGAGTTTGCCGAACAGACTTTAGCGGCATCCAGTAACATGACGGACCAGCGCCTGAATGAATTGGTACAATTAATCGAAGCTGCCAGAGCAAAAGACCGACAGTGGATTGCCGCCGCCCTGGAAAAGATAGAGTTCAATCGACGACAGGACAATACTCGCTTAGGAAACGGTTTAGTGACACTTGCTACCAGAACGAATGACCTTCGACGTATCGAAGAGAATTAGAAAACGACCATAATATTAAATAAAAACACATGAAAGGGACAAAAATGCAATCTTTTAACCAAATAATAGTAGTATTTCTTGCATTGACTTTAGCAGCCGGGAGCTTTTCTTTGGCCCAGGATTCTTCTGAAATAAAAACCTTCACTATCTCCGGTAAAGTGGGTATAGGGGGAGTAGAAATGCGGGGCCTGCCGGGAAATTCTGTAACCGATGAGAACGGCTTTTACAGTGTCATTGTAGAACATGGTTGGATCGGCAATGTTACGCCTGTAAAAGAAGGTTATAGCTTTCGGCCACCCCGGAAGCAATATAATCCAGTTAATCGCAGCTGGCCTGAACAAAACTTTGTAGCCGAACGAATCGCTTTCATTATCTCCGGCACTGTTGGTATTGAAGGGGCAATTATGCAAGGCCTTCCGGGAAATCCAGTTACGGATCCGAGTGGATTTTATCAAGCTACCGTCGATTACGGCTGGTCCGGCACAGTGACACCGGTAAAAGAAGGTTATAAGTTTAATCCTCCCCGCCTGCCATATAGTAGAATTGTTAGTGATATGGCAAATCAAATCTATGAACCGGTACCGATCACACGGGAGATTAACGGTGACATTAATATCGCCGGAGTTTTATTGCAGGGTCTGCCGGGTGCTCCGGTTACCGATAAGGAAGGTCGTTACAATGCCAGAGTCGAGTACGGCTGGAGCGGTACGGTGACACCTACAAAAGAAGGCTATGAATTTACACCTCCCAGCCGGACATACTCAGCAATAAAAGCTGATTTAAATAATCAGGATTACTTTGCCGAATCTAAGACGCTCATCATATCCGATACTGTTAAGATAGATGGGGCACCGATTCCGGGTGTAAGAATCAGCACAAACGACGGTTTATCTACCGTTACGGATGCCAAAGGCAGATATAACCTGAGAGTCCCCTACGGCTGGAGCGGCGAAGTTACGCTATCAAAGGATGGCTATACCTTTGACCCATCCAGCAAGCCGTTCACCAATGTAACAACAAATATAAGAGACGGTGTTCCCGAATCGTCTGAAAGCGTGCAACCATTCAACTTATATGGTCCTCACAATCGCACAAGAGTCGCTGCAACAACACCACCGACAATCGGGCGAACCGGAGGCCGGAGAATCCTAATTGTACCTGCCACAGATGTCACACAGAAAGAACTCGCCGGAACGGTTGAAGATATGTACATCATGTCGAACATCCTTGACGATAAGTTCAAAGAACCTCGGATGATTCAGGGTGTTTTTCGCGACTTTGGCGATTTCTTCGGACGCGATAATCGAGAAACAGAGGCAGTCTATATACAGGGCTACGGCGTTGTCTTTATGATGGAGGTCGAATATACATTCACCTCTGCCCAACAATCGCAGAAGCAAGCGAAGGACGAAACAGTCGATGATATTGACCCAACATGGCAACAGGCCAGAGAGAGGATATTCTCGCCGGGTGCCGGTCGCATTAGTAGAGGTGGCTCATCAAGAGACTACAGCAGTCAGATGGTTAATGAATTAAAGATCGAGCTTATAAAGACATTAAAGCACGCTACAAATATTCGAAACTTAATGCCTGACGAGTGGATTATCTTTAGTGTCACCGGGACCGGTCAACAATCCGGTGGTATGATGATGGGCGGATGGGAGGTCTATGGACGAAGTTCAACCCGTTCCAGGACAACATCTTCGTCAAGATCCGGAGGCTATGGCGGCGGTGGTATGATGGGTATGGAAATGGGCACAGGCATGGCCGGTGGAATGGGAGGTTACGGCCGCGGAACGGGTTACGGTATGAACCGATACGCTGAGACAGGAGTTTCTGCGGTTACGGTTTTGACAATACGAGTCAAGAAATCGGATGTAGACGCATTCTCAAAAGACGAGATTAATTTCGAGCAATTCCGGCAAAAAGTCCAGATTTTAACGTACTGATATATTGAAGAAAGGAGCGTATTATGTCGACGCGAAGAATAATTCTCGTTTTAGCCGTATGTTTCTTAGTGGTTGTGCTTGCAGGTAAAACGTCGTCCCAAACACCAAGACCCGACCAATTGATAGAGCCGCTCGACCATGAGCGTTTACGTCGTATGACCCCCCAAGAGAGGGCAAGAGAATTTGAAAGGCGGGCTGCTCGACGTGAAAAACTCCACGAACAACAGTGGGCCAAACAAAAGATGGAATTTGAGCAGAGGATAAAAGATTCGCACGAGGGAAAAAATGCGCGCAGAAACAAACTTATAAAGAAGATGCTTGAAGTAACCGAGGAGCAATGGAAAGTTATAGAACCTCAAATCGACAAAATATACTTTCTCAAAAACCAATCAAAGCTCGGCGTGGGATTTAGCATAGCTCTTGCCGGTCCAGAGGCTTCCGATAAACCCATCATCGAAGAAAGGGTATCTGAAAACAAAAGCAGTAGATACACGACGAGTAGCCGCAGCGGCAGTGGGGGTAGTATGAGGTATGAGTCCAGTAGCAGCGGATACGGCTCAAGCGGCGGCAGTAGCAGCGGAGGTGGCAGTCGTGTTGGATATGGCTCAAGTGGAGGTAGTGGCAGCAGTGGATACGGATCAGGTGGCAGTAGTAGTGGTGGCTTTGGCGGCGGTGGCGGTGGAGGGAGAACACTAAGATTGAATGGGCCTCCCTGGCGGCTTCTTGACCGCGAACTAACCGAAGGTGAAAAAGTATGTGATGAGCTTTTTGAATTGCTGAAAGATAAGAACTCTGAAAAGGAAGAAATCATACAGAAAATGGAGGCCCTGCGCCGAGCGAGAGAAGCAGCTAAGAGACAATTAGCCGAAGCTGAACAAGAGCTCCGTGGGTTACTGGACTATCGTCAGGAAGCTAATTTAGTACTAACAAGACTACTTGATTAATCCTCCAATACAAATAGGTACATTCTGGCAAATATCCCATTTGCCAGGCGATTGTAATGAAAGCCGGGCTAATTGGCCTGGCTTTTTTTTGTGCTTATCGACAAGCATATTTCCTGTCAAAAGACGGGATTGTATCGAAAAATCCACATTTTTCAGAAAGGAGTTGACGATTATCTTTTGTGCCGTTACAATCCCTCGGCTTTTTTTTGAGTATAAATAAAGTCTCACAGGAGGTAATTATTACAGATGTGTAACGTGAACGAATTATTGAAAGAAAAATTGACGGAAGAACATTACAACAAACTGGCTGCGTTGGATAATCCCAAGATGCATAAGTTTATCGCCGATGCGATTGAGCTTACCGGAGCAGGTTCTGTTTATGTTTGTACTGACTCCGACTCAGATAGAGATTACATCCGTCAGAAGGCAATAAAACTTAGTGAAGAAATAGCACTGGAAATCTCCGGTCATACATGCCATTTCGACGGGTACCATGACCAGGCTCGTGATAAGGCCAGAACAAAGTACCTGCTGCCGGCAGGCTCGGACCTTGGTGCAAGCTTGAATTCCATCGAAAAACAATCTGGTGTTGAAGAGGTCCGTTCTTTTCTCAAGAATTCGATGGTCGGCAGAGAAATGCTCGTTCTTTTTTTCTGCTTGGGTCCGCTCGATTCGGATTTCTCCATCCCATGCGTTCAGATAACCGATTCTCCATATGTTGCACACAGCGAAATCATTCTTTACAGATCCGGCTACGAACAGTTTAAGAAAATCGGAGATTCACCTGAATTCTTCAGATTTCTCCATTCCGAAGGTGAGCTTGAAAATGCTGTGAGCAAAAATATCGACAAACGCAGGGTCTTTATCGACCTGGAAGAAAACCTGGTTTACAGTGTCAACACTCAGTACGGTGGCAACACAATCGGCTTGAAAAAACTGGCTCTCCGACTGGCAATCAACAAGGCATCGAATCAAGGGTGGCTCGCCGAGCACATGTTCGTTCTCGGTGCCCACGGGCCGGCCGGTCGGGTAACCTACTTTGCCGGTGCATTTCCGTCGGCATGTGGAAAAACCTCAACCTCAATGCTGCCCGGACAGACTATCATTGGTGACGATATCGCTTATTTTAGAAAGAAAAATGGCCAAATGCGATGTGTCAATGTGGAAAAGGGTATCTTTGGTATCATTCGGGATGTGAATTCTAAGGATGATCCGATTATTTACGAAGCCCTGACAAATCCCCGCGAAGTTATCTTTTCAAACATCCTAATCGATGACAAGGAAAAACCACATTGGCTCGGTATGGGCACGGAATTGCCCACGGAAGGGATTAATCACTCAGGAAAATGGCACAAAGGAAAAACCGACGATAAAGGCAACGAGATTACTGCTTCGCATAAAAATGCCCGCTACTGCCTGAATATTGCAGATCTGAGTAACCGCGATCCTTTGATTGACGACCCGGATGGCGTTCTTGTCGGTGGTATAGTCTATGGCGGTCGGGACAGTGACACCTGGATCCCTGTTGAACAGGCTTTCAATTGGGAAGAAGGTATTATATTGAAAGGTGCCTGTCTCGAATCTGAAACCACTGCCGCAACACTTGGCCAGGAAGGTGTCAGAACATTTAATCTGATGAGTAATCTTGACTTCCTCTCATTATCACTCGGTCGATACATCCAAAACAATCTGGATTTCGCCGGCGGCGTTGACAAACCGCCTTTGATTTTCTCAGTCAACTATTTCCTTAAAAACAAAAAAGACGGAAAATACCTCAACTCAATGGCGGATAAACTGATCTGGATTTTATGGGCTGAACTTCGTGTTAATGGCGATGTTGACGGTATCGAAACACCGACCGGCGTGATACCGATATATGAAGATTTAGCTAAGCTGTTCAAAGAAAAACTTGATATCAACTACACAAAAGAGAATTACATCGAACAGTTTAAAATCCGCATACCCGAAAATCTTGCCAAGCTTGACCGCGTCGAGAAGATTTACACAGAGAAGGTTTCTGATACGCCGCAGATTGTTTTTGACACTTTTGACGAGGTTCGCAACCGCCTGCAGACAACCAGCAAAAAATACGGCGATTACATCTCACCCTTCGATTTAGAGTAACAAAACCAGATTAATTAAAACTGATATGTATCCAAAAAAAACGGCACAGTTTTACCTGTGCCGTTTTTCTTTCCTCGTATTTTTTAAGTATTTCGATATATTAGCAACTAAAACTTATAAATCATACTCACGCCAACTGCCGGTGCATGTGAGCGAAAATCGCCTGCACCGACAACATCCATGTAGTTACGCTTGTTCAAATCCTTATTGAAGACACCAAGCAGGTTATAGCCGACGATACCGAAAGTAAGGTTATCCTGTGGTTTATATTGTAAGCCGAGGTTCAGGTAATAGTTGCCACGATAAGCCCTCTCCCAGCCGTCTTCGATAATTCGATCACCAGTAGCAGCAGCTCCATCACCGGAGTACGGGAAATACTGATCGAAATCTTTCTTCCCTGGGAATCCCCAGTAGATGCGCAACGATGCATCAAAAGTCCATCGCTCATTGAGTTTTCGTTGTGCCGTTAACTTGGTTATATGATTGGCCCAGTTGGTCAGGTCGTCACCGTAACCGAACGGTTCGCCGGTGATATAAGTATTCTGGCCGGGTTCCAAATCGAAGTCGTATAGCTTCGTATAGCCGTGGGAAATCATCAAGCGGCTCTTTTCGGTATGGTATAAGGCCTCAAGCTCTATACCGTATTCTCTCTGCGCACCCACAAGAACACTTTTACTCAAAGAATTGTTATAAGTGATTACTTCGAGGTTATAGTGGATAAATAACGATGATGCAAGCTCAAGATTTTCACTCTGTTGTCGCTCAAATCGAAGCTCAACAGCATCGAGGACCTCCGGGTCGGAATTGCTGCTGTTGTTTGGATCCATGGCCTGTCTTTTCATCTCATCTTCAAAATTTGCACGAACCGACCGTGACCACATCAACTTCAATGTGTCTCTGTCATTGGGTGTGTGTACTATCGCGGCTCTCGGTGAGAACATCAGGTCGGTGTATGTATGGTCATCGAGGCGGGCGCCGACGAATGTTGTCCAGCGATCATTTATATTCCACTGATGTTCGCCAAAGTATGAAAACATATTGGTTGACCATCGCGGCATCTGAACATTATAAGGCCACGTTCCGTGGGGATACTGAACTACGGTGGAACCGCATAGCTCAGGATGGGAATAGCCAAGCCCGTCCCATGCCCCCAGACCGAGGTCAAGATGTGAGTACTCGAAACCAAACGCAATTTTGTGTCGGTCGTTTGGTGTCCATCGCAAAAGTGCTTTACCGTAATATTCGTCTTCACGATAATCATCAACGGGTCTGGTTTCTCTATTTTTAATGTAAGTCAGCGTATCATAACTGATACCATAATCGATTTCGAGATCATTATTTATTTCCTGTTTATACCCAAGATATCCTGTCAACTGCTGGTAAGCATAGAAATTGGGATGAAGCTTTCGGGGATAGCCATACTTACTGTACCATGCCCAGTCGCCCCACCCGTAGGGACTGCGTGCCAAAGAACCGGTGGCGAGGGAAAATTCTTTACCGCCACGGGTGTAACGTGCCCAGAAATCCCAGTTGCCTCTTTTAATCTCGAAATGCACTTTTGCAGGGGCCACACCCAAAGCGGCCGCTCCGTCGTTACCGATGGGAGCATTTGTCATAGGTTCTCCAGCCTGGGAACCATCCCACGGTATTATGCCGTCAGGGGCACCGCCACCCGTTGAAGGGAAGGTAAACGGGTAAATATGAGGAGCATCGTACTTACTTGCACCAATATAATCTCCGATACCAGCATACAAAAAGAAACCCCCGTCCTCGTCGATTTTTTGACCGTGCCTGAATTCGCCCGTATAAAATTTCTCGATAGCACCCGCACGACTTGTGAAATCCGTACCTCTAAATGTACTGGCATTGTGGGTGATAATATTAATCACCATCGAAACCGCGCCAGGACCATACAAAGCCGAACCCGGGCCTCGTACGACGTCAATGTGATGAATGTCACGGAGCAGAACCTGGTCTTGCTCACTCAATGCACCGAAGTGAGTACGCTGGTTCATATTACGTCCATTGACCAGCAGCAGGTATTTGTCATCCCGGTCGGCAATAATCCCTCGCAGCCCCATTACATCTGCTTCCCAGTGGTGCCGCATCCATTGAAGGTTTGGCACATATATATCCAGCAACTCAAACAAACTGCGGGCACCGGATGCCTGTATTTGTTCTTCCGTGATTGTAGTAACAGCGGCCGGAACCAGGCGAGGTTCGGATTCAGTCAAAGTCGCCGTTGAAACAACTTCCATTTTCATCAATTGTTCGATAGACATATCAAACAAATCCGCTTCTCCGGAAGTTAATTCTTTTTCGGATGTTGCCTTTTTCTCAAGGAGGCTTTCTTTTTCCGATGCAGCCTCACCGGCAAAAACATGGCTGTTAAATACCAGTACTGCTGCAATTAAAAAACTCCAACTAAATGTAAGTAATAATCTTCTGGTCATAGTCATTACCTCCAGTTAGCGCAGATTTTATAGATTGCTACTCATAAGCTGCTAACGCGTAACTATCTGTGCTTTGAATAAAATTAAAGTTATGCATTAAATTTATTGCCTAAAAAGTTATTTCTGACGGCAATCCTTTCTCGATGCAACCTGCGATTATTTGAATTTATAAAATAACTGGGCATAGAAGACATGAGGAATATTAGGCAGATCATGCTCCAGATGATACGGATCTGTCAGATTCGTAGCGCCTATAGCCAGTTCGGTATTCTCGTTCAATTTCTTGGACAGCCGTGCGTCTAAACGAAAATAGGGCGGTATCCTCAATCGGTTCATGCTGCCGGTCGAGGCCCGGTTTTGATCATAATAGGTATCAACATAGAACAGTTGTGTGTTCAATGTAGTTGATTCATCCAGGTAGAAACGATTCATCAAGGTTACCTTATGCTTCGGAAGGACGTCTATCATTAACCGGTTAGGAGATTCATTCATAGTATCACGTTCTGTCTGGTGCTCGAAGCTGTGGGCTGCACGGACAAGCCACCACTTAAACGGCCTGTAATTGACGACCGTCTCAACTCCGTAACTGTCTATATCGAGCACGTTATGGACATAAAGGTGACCACCAATGGGATCCTGACCAATAAGGTCCTTGTGTTGATTGTAGAAAGCGTCCACAGTCACATCCAGATTGTCCGAAATCTGACCACGGTAGCCCAGTTCATACGAGACTAAATGTTCGTTGTCCTGCCTGTCGTTGGGATCCGCCTCAAGAGCCAGGGATCCTCTGTTTTCTAAAATGAAATATCCCTGCAGCGTGGGTCTGCTGAATGCCCTGGAAATGCTGCCTCTGAAGAAATGGTCGGGAACCGCTTCCCAAACCAGAGATGCGCGACCGGCCCAGTCGTAGTGTGTGAGCTCGTTGTAGTAGGAACGATGGCCGAGTGTCAACCAGAGGTCGTCCTTCAGGGTAATCTCATCTTCCACAAAGAAACTACCCTGGTCGTTCGCATAACTGTTTGGGTCATCTATAGAAAGATAAGTGGTGCCATCCGGTTTGGTCCTGAAGTAGTCACGCGTATAATCCACTCCTGTCACAAAATGATGCGGTCCGGAGACGAACGATCGTTGAATTTCGAAAATTTCGTCTCTGCTTATAACGGAATAATATGAGTCGGGATAACTACGGAAGAAGTTCTTACCGTATAAAATATGCATATCGGAATTCTCAGAGAATCTCTTGTTCCATGCAACGTGTAGGTATTGGATACTTATTTTGGTTGTTCCCTCATAGGTACTGTATTTATGTCCTCCACTCATGGTCAGGTATGACGTGTCATCCAGTTGGATGTCCGTCCGTCCCGTGCTTTGGAAGGCCTGAAGGAAGTCTTTCCATGCATCGCCGTTATCGATGCCGAATCCATTGGTGTGGTAGGCACCGGCCGAGGCTCGCCAGTCGATATTGTTATTACTGCCACCATACCGGAATATCCCGTCCTGCAGGGCGCGGGTACCAAAGGTCCCTCCGATAAAACCGCCTTGGGTATCAGCCGGCTTCTTGGTGATAATATTGATGACACCGTTCATGGCGTTGGCACCCCATGCAACACCTCCCGGTCCGCGGATGACTTCAATGCGTTCGATGTTTTCCAGGAATAAAGGTTGCCAATCCTCCTCCGTACCGCCTTTGTAAGCGTCATACATGCTTCGGCCGTCCAGCAATACCTGGTACATTCGTGAATTGTGCATGGCAAATCCACGGATACCCACATTGGAGGCAAAGCTCCGACGATCATTGACCTGCATACCCGGCACCAGGCGGAAGAGGTCCGTCAGCCGGGTCGCACCGGACATACGGATATCCTCGGCCGTGATGACATACATGGCACTGTTTGCCCGCTTAATCGGCTGAGGCCGGCGTGCGGAACTGGTAACCTCCACATTTAAAAGGTCCTCAATCGACATATCAAACAAATCTGCCTCTTCTCCGGAAGTCGGTTCGCTTTCAGAGGTTGTATCTTTCTCAGGAAGGTTTTCTTCCTCCGATGCAACCTCACCGGCAGAAACATGTTTATTAAATACCAGTACTGCAGCGATTAATAAACCCCAACTAAATACAAGTAATAATTTTCTAATCACAGTTATTATCTCCAGTTAACGTAGATTTTGTAGATTGCTACTCATAAGCTGCTAACACGTAACTATCTGTGCTTTGAATACAATTAAGGTTATGCATTAAATTTATTACCTAAATTTCGCATCTATCCAGAAATGATTCCGGTGTAATAGCTACAATATCAACGGTCGTTTAGACAGGTGCGGTGCGACCTATTTTTTTACTACTCGTTCTCCCACTACCGATACAATAATCGAATAAATCGGACAATTCCTTATTGAGCTTGAGGTTAAAGTAAAAAGTTGAATAGTAATTGGTTAATTGTCCTAAAAATGACTAAACAAATGCTCATAATCAACACAATTTTCGGACCTTGCCTCTAATTTCGAGAGGATATTTACCAAATAATATGAAATCACCCCCAGTATATGCAGGTTCTTATAGCTGCCTAAAAATGGAGTATCTTTATCATTAGTTTTACACAGCAGCCTAAACGAATCCAGAGTTCATGATGTGA
>CAZMWN010000090.1:0-12124 GCA_964569935.1 uncultured Pirellulales bacterium | reverse complement strand
CTATTCTCGTCTGTCTTGGCATGTGTCATAAATGGTCTCTAATACATCAGATAAGCTTTGTATAAAATCTTTCTATCGCACGTTTCCAAACGCCACGGGATTATATCATAGTAAGTATCACTGTCAAAAACTTTTAGCTACAGGTGGAATTTTCGCATTGGCATACACTTTATGAATGTTTGACATAATAGGCAGGTTCATATATCATATTGCGATTGGATTTGGCTGTAAATTGTGGACGAGGCATTGCCTCGTCTTTGTTGTCTTTGCTCGAAAGGTCTTTTAATGACAAAAAAGAAAGCTACTTTGAAAAGCAAACCGTGTGTACTGATTATACGTGACGGCTGGGGTTATAACCCTAATTTCGACGAAGATGAATTTAACACAATCAAATGTGCAAATACTCCGGTTGACGATATGCTGATGGCAGAATATCCAAACTGTCTTATCCATACAAGCGGCGAAGATGTGGGTCTGCCAAAGGGAACGATGGGCAACAGCGAAGTCGGACATCAAAATATCGGGGCCGGCAGAATCGTCCCGCAGGAATCCGTAAGGATAAGCAAAACCATACGGGATGGTTCCTTTTTCGAGAACAAAGAATTTCTCAATCTAATCAAGTTCATTAAAAACAATAACGGCAAAATGCATGTCATGGGTCTGTGCAGCGACATCGGAGTACATTCGTTGTTAGACCACCTCTATGGCCTGCTTGAATTTGCAAAAAGAAACGGCTTAAAAGATGTCTTTATTCATGTCTTTACCGACGGTCGAGATTCACCACCCGATAGTGGGGCCGGATACATAGCCGATATCGAGAAAAAAGCCAAAGAAATAGGCATCGGCAAGATTGCATCCGTGATGGGCAGATTCTACGCGATGGACCGTGACAGCCGATGGGACCGTGTACAAAAAGCTTATGAATGTATGAGAACCGGCAAGGGCCTCAAAGCCCCAAGTGCAGCAGAGGCTGTCGCTCAAAGCTATGAAAAAGAAGAAACCGACGAATTCATTGAACCGACAAGCATCGTTAATGCCGACAACGAGCCAGTAGCCACTGTTAACGATGGGGATGGTGTGGTTTTTTTCAATTTTCGGGGCGACAGACCTCGAGAAATTACGCGAGCATTTGTTTCTCCTGATTTCAAAGAATTTCCCAGAACAACTCGGCCCGATATATATTACGTCTGTATGACAGAATACGATGCAACAATCCCTGCACCGATAGCATTTCCAAAGCTGCCAAAAATGAAAAATATCCTCGGAGCTTACTGGAGCTCTTTGGGATTAAAACAATTCCGTTGTGCCGAGACGGAAAAATACGCACACGTAACTTTCTTTTTCAACGATTACACGGAAAAACCTTTTCCCGGCGAAGACAGGCAAATTGTTCCTTCGCCACGGGTGCGAACATACGACTTAAAGCCTGAAATGAGTGCTTATGAGGTTTGCAAAGTTGTGCTGGAAAGACTCGATTCGAAAAAATACGATGTAATAGTGGTTAATTTCGCCAATCCGGATATGGTCGGGCACACCGGCATATTGTCCGCGGCGGTTAAAGCGGCGGAAGCTGTCGATGAATGTGTAGGAAAAATTCTGGATAAAATCAAGACTTTGGGTGGCTCAGCAATTATCACAGCCGACCACGGCAATTTCGAGAAAATGATTGATCGAAGCCCGGATAATCCTCACACCGCACATACTATCGGCGATGTGCCACTGATTATATTTGACGAACGCTATAAGAACAGCAAACTCCGGCAAGGCGGCAGATTAGCCGACATCGGTCCCACACTGTTTGAGATGATGAACCTGCCACAACCGGAAGAAATGACCGGAAAAAGCTTGCTCGGAAGTTAGAACCGTTACAATAAACAGAAGAATATATAACTTGAAATTTCGATCCAATCGTTAGCCGCTTAACGTTTTTTATGTACTAATGGAGTAGCCGTCTCAATAGAATGTTTGAGTGACGGCAAGCGAGATCAACAATGGGGCAAATAGTCGTTCTTGACCAGAATATGATAAATATGATTGCCGCAGGCGAGGTGATTGAACGCCCTGCCAGTGTGGTCAAGGAACTTATAGAAAACAGCATCGATGCCGGAGCAACCAAGATAATAATAACTATCGAAGACGGCGGCAGAAAACTAATATCTATTACCGATAATGGCTGTGGAATGGATGCCGACGACCTGGCCCGGGCATTCGAGTCACATACTACCAGCAAAATCAAAACAAGCACAGATTTGCACGGCATAGCAACACTGGGCTTTAGAGGCGAAGCATTGGCAAGTATCGCCTCTGTAGCACAGGTCAAAGCTGTAAGTAGAATAAAAGATTCACTGGAAGCCAATTGCATTGAGATCGATTGTGGTAATATGGCCGATGTTAGCCCATGCAGTGCCGATTACGGCACAGCAATCCATATCAGGGATATTTTTTACAAATTGCCCGCCAGGCGAAAATTCCTCAGAACCACCAATACTGAAATGAGCCATATTACCGAACAGTTTATCCGCATCGCACTGGCGAATAAGCAATTGGATTTGACACTCATTCATAATGGAAGAGAGCTTTATCGGTTATCAGAAAATGACGGCCTCCGCCAGAGAATAGCCATACTGTTTCCAACACCTCAAGGAAGTATTTCCGAAAACCTGATTGAAGCCCAAAGTAATGAAAAAGGCCTGCATGTTTTCGCCCTGATGGGCAAACCTGATATTTCAAGAACGAGCGGCAAATTTCAATACATATTTCTCAACGGAAGATTCATTCGTGACAAATTTATCTCGCACGCTATCAAAGAAGCATATCGGGGACTTCTGGAGCCGAACAGATTTCCCGTCGTCTTTTTATTTATTCAAATGTCCCCTGAAGATTACGATGTTAACGTACATCCGACGAAAAACGAAGTGCGTTTTTACAATGCGAATTTTGTTCATTCGCAAATCCTCGGCGTTCTTCGGGAAAAGCTTTTAGGGACAAATCTCCAGACATCGGCAAAATTACCTTCGATCTCAGAGCAAAAAACCGCTTCTACCCGTTCGACACAGGGACAGGACCAGAAAATTGCCGATGCAATGGCCGAGTTTTTTAAAAAGCACAGGCCTGCTCAAAGACAGGAGCATCTCCGGTTTCAACCATGTTCATCCGGAACAAAAAGCGAAACTTTACCCAGAGTCCCATCACGGGATGCATCGCGTGATACGGAATACGAGAGAAAATTCCTGCAGATACACGATAGTTTTATCGTAGCCCAAACTGATGACGGATTTGTCCTGATCGATCAACATGCACTTCACGAACGCATAATATATGAAGATTTATGCAGGCGGATACGAAAAAGCAAACTCCAGTCACAGAAACTGCTGATGCCGGAAAGTTTCGAGCTTACCGATAACCAGGCCGAGGTGTTCGAAAAGAATGCACAATTGATAGAACAATTAGGAATCGAGCTCGTCCCATTCGCCCCCAGGACAATGGCTATCCAGGCCTTTCCCACCCTGCTGGCAAAGGCTGAGCCACTGGACTTCATCCAGGACTTAATCGATATCCTCGAAAGCAGAGATACAGGCTCCGATCCAGACAGACTGCTCGATGAGGTTCTGAATATGGCCGCATGCAAGGCGGCAATCAAGGCAGGCCAAAAGCTGACAGCCAGCGAAATTGAACAACTGCTTGCCGACAAAGAAACCGTAGATTACGCAAGCCGATGTCCGCATGGCAGGCCCACCACAATTGAATTTACTATAAGCGACCTGGAAAAACAATTTAAGAGAACCTGATGAATAAATGGTTGATATTATTGATAATCTTATGCCTGACCGGCATGGGATTCATAATCTTCCGGACTCAACCTGGTCAAAAACCAAACACACCTGTCCCTGACGATAAACCCAAAAGGATTGTTTCGCTGGCCCCGAATCTTACTGAAATTCTTTTCGAGCTGGGACTCGATGAAAAAATTGTAGGTGTATCCAGCGACAGTGATTATCCCGCCGAAGCAGCCAACAAAAAAAAAGTAGGTACATTTTGGCAGCCAAATACCGAAGCCATAATAGCCTGCAAACCGGATTTGGTTATTGCTCTGGACTTCGAGCAGCAAAAAGCAGTCGCGAATACATTAAATCGATTAGGATATAAGGCTTTGATATTAAAGAGAGAAAAAATTGAGGAGCTTTGGACAGCTATTCAAATGATCGGCACCGCTACAGGTTGCAGACAGCGTGCGGACGAACTTATTGAAAACATTAAAAGCAAACTGAGTGAACTGCAAAGTAAAACCATATCAGCCGACAGAGTCAGGATTTTATGGATAATGCAACCGGAGCCTGTAAGAGTAGCCGGCAGAAATACCTTTATCAACGAATTGATTGAGCTGACCGGCGGCGAAAATGCTATCGGCCCTACTATTCAACAGTATCCGTCTATAAGCACTGAAGAGCTCCTCGCCTGTGGTGCTGAAGTAATAATTCAATCGGCAATGGATTCCGGTAATATCGATAAACAACAGCAAGTCGCTGAACTTTATTGGAGCAAATATCCAAATTTACCAGCCGTCAAGAATAAAAGAATTTACGTGCTTAATTCTGGTGCAACGCTGAGACTGGGACCAAGATTGCCACAGGCAGTCGAAGAAATCGGCCGCTGCTTATATCCGGATATATTTGAAGTAACCAAACCAAACGAATAACTACGTAATGACATGAAAGAAAAAGTATTATTTTCCTGGAGTGGGGGCAAAGACAGTGCATTAGCCCTATATGAACTTCAAAAAAGCAAAAACTACGAAGCTGTCGCCCTGCTAACAACAATAACCGAAGAATATGACAGAATCAGTATGCACGGTGTCAGAACAAATTTGCTTGAAATACAGGCGGAATCTCTTGGATTACCTCTTGAGAAAATACTCATTAATAAAGATACTACCGACGAGCAATACGAACACAAAATGCGACAAGTCCTGGCAAAATATCTGGCTGCGGGTATAAACTCAGTGGTCTTTGGAGACATTTTTTTAGAGGAGCTAAAAAAGTATCGTGAAAATAATCTGAAAAAAATGGGTATGAAAGGAATATTCCCGATATGGAAAATGAATACCGAAGCTCTTGCCCACAATTTCATAGAGTCAGGTTTTAAGGCGGTTATTACCTGCATCGATACACAGTGTCTTGATAAGGGATTTATCGGTATGACATACGATACAAAGTTTTTATCGAAACTCCCTCCCAACGTTGATCCATGTGGTGAAAATGGAGAATTCCATTCATTCGTTTATGATGGGCCGATATTTAAATACAGGATACAACATGCCACAGGTAAAATCGTTTCGAGGGAAAATCGTTTTTATTACTGTGATTTATTGCCTTTTCAGGGCTGCCAAGCCGCAGGCAGCACGAACCTTACAGGCCGGACAAACTAATGACTGAAATACTAACGGTAAAAAGACTCGCTATTAAAGTCTCCATCTGTCTGGTTTTACTTGTGGTTGTAATGTGTATATGCACATTATTAGGCACGCAAAAAATTTCTCTCATGAAAGTTATCGATGGCCCCGGCCAAAAACCGGGGGACAATATTGATTACGAAATTTTCGTCGGCTACAGACTACCACGAGTTCTTCTTGCCGTTCTTGTAGGGGCCGCTTTAGCCTGTTCAGGTGTTGTGCTGCAGGCAATTTTACGAAATCCACTGGCTGACCCCTACATCCTGGGGATATCAAGCGGTGCCGGATTAGGAGCAATCATTGCAATTATCTCAGGTGTCACCTGGAACTTCTGGGCCGGGTCACCATTAGCCATTTTTGCATTTGCCGGCGCACTGATAACAGTCTGGCTTGTATGGAGTATCGGCCATTTTGCCGGAAGGTCTCAGGTCACTTCCCTGCTTTTGGCCGGTGTTGTTGTAAACGCTTTCTTTTCCGCTGTTATTATGTTTCTGACATCAATAGCAAAAAGCGAACAGCTACGCTCCATAATATACTGGTTGATGGGCAATATAACAGATAAAAGCTCCCCCGTACTGTTAGCCGGCGCCGTCTGTATTATAACAGGAATAATTTGCTTATTTAGCATTTCCAACAGACTAAACATTATCACTTTGGGAGAATACGAAGCAAAGGGACTCGGTGTTGACACAGAAAAAACCAAAATCCTCGCTTTTACCTTCACAGCTTTTATAACAGCGATAGCTGTCAGTCTTAGCGGACTAATTGGGTTCGTAGGACTTATTGTCCCCCATGCAGTTAGACTCGTATTCGGCCCCGACCATCGACAGCTACTGCCTCTAAGCGCAATAATCGGAGGTATATTCCTGGTGATTGCTGATACTCTTGCCAGAACAATATTCGGGCAGGAGCAGCTACCGGTCGGCGTAATCACAGCCATTGCAGGTGGGCCTTTTTTCCTGATCCTGCTTGCAAGATATACTAAAAAAGTCAGTTGGTTAAAATGAGTAATATCATAGAAGTCAAAAACCTCAGTTTCGGTTATACGCAAAAGACGATTCTGGAGGACCTCAGCCTTGAGGTTAAACAGGGAATATTCGTTGGTATAGTCGGACCAAACGGAGCCGGCAAAACAACCCTATTGAATCTGCTCTGTGGATTATTAAAACCCAAAGCCGGTGCAATAAAAATAGACGGAGCAGACATAAAATCATTCACAGTTAGAGAACTTGCACAGAAAATCGCCGTCGTTCGCCAGGAATTTGTACCTGTATTTGATTTTACAGTAACCCAAACCGTATCCATGGCAAGAACACCATATTTGGGAACATTCGGATTCATGGACAAAAAAGACAGACAAATAGTTAATGAAGCACTTGATGCAACAGATACAACTCAATTTGGCTCACGTGCCCTTGGAAGCCTCAGTGGGGGTGAACGACAACGAGTCTTTATTGCAAGGGCACTGGCACAAAAAACACATATCTTACTCCTGGATGAACCGACAAACTTTCTGGATCTGAAACATCAGGTTAACATATACGATTTACTCAAAGCAGCACAGCACGAACAAGGCAAAACAATCATTGCTGTCACGCATGATATCAATCTGGCAGCCCAATACTGTGATGAAATATTATTTCTGGGGTCCGAGGGCAGCTACAAATATGGTTGTACTAAAGATGTTTTATCCGTTGAGCAAATCACAAAGGTTTTTGGTATCAAAATCTTCTCAGGAAAAATTGACAAGGAACATTTTTTCATCCCGTTAGGTAAATTTGCAAAGGACAGGGGACAAGCCAATTAAATACAAGATAAAACACAACTGTATCCCTTTTATTTTCAAGAGGTTAGTTCTATTTAAGCGATTTAGCTTGAATATTTTTATCATCCCCCCTATACTTTTCGAGCTTGAATATAAACCTTTATAAAAACAAAGGCTATACAAAATATACTATTTACTGATAAAATACATTTTTTATGCAGACTAATAATGACCAGTTTAAGTAGGTAAGAAAGGTAGAGAAAGAGGTGGCACAAAAACGCAAAAAGACTTCAAGGGAAAAAGTAAGCTCTACTCGAAAAAAGAAACGCAGTTTAACCGCCTCAGATATTAAGCGCTTTAGACAGTTATTGTTGGAAAAACGCATTGAAATCCTCAGAAATGTAACAGAAATTGAAGATGAAGCCCTTAAGAAATCCCGACTGGACGCAACTGGAGATTTATCAAGCATGCCAATCCATATGGCGGACCTTGGAACTGATAACTACGAGCAGGAATTCGCCCTCGGGCTCATGGATAGTGAAAGGAAGCTCCTTAGAGAAATTGACAAAGCGCTGGAACGTATTGAGCAGGGAACTTATGGTATATGCACAGGCACCGGCCAAATGATACCAAAAGCCCGACTTGAGGCTCAACCCTGGGCCAGATACTGTGTCGAATATGCACGAATGCTGGAAAAAGGCCTCGCAGTTGAGCAAGAAGAATAAACTTTAGTATGAAACACAGATGCCCTATCTGTCATAAAACTTTTCAATCCTTAAGACAAGGACAATCCGAAAAAGCCGATTTCTTCCCCTTTTGCTCCCAGCGATGCAAGTTTATTGACTTAGGCTCATGGCTGGATGCCCGATATAAAGTAGTCTCCAGCCTGCAGTCCCAGGAGTCAGATGTACCTTCAAATGCACCCACCTCTGATTCCAGTGGTCAATAAATAACAGCACCCACATTAAAATCTTGTTTAAAAACTCTTGAAATCGACCGATAATACATTATATGTACATTTTTAGGTTTACCCTCTACTATACCAGTGACGATTGTAACCTTATTGAAAGGAGACAAGATGGTCAGCAACAAAGAAACTTCTAAATTTACTGACGAATTGCTCTTTCCAAAAATCTTCCAGACTTTCCGTATGGCTATTCAACCAACCAAATTTATTATTACATTCTCCGCGCTTGCTATCATAAGTCTGGCTGGTTGGTTGATGGACTTCAGCAAAACCGTGTGTGTAGTTCATAATAGTGCTGGTGAAACTGTAACGACAGAGTTGCAGATTTACATGATGAATCCTGAAGAAGTTAATACCTTCATCGAAAACTACAAAGAAACAAGCCGGGGTGAAGGAGTATTCTTTACACTTTGGCATTTCGGTTCGCAAAAGTTCCATAACATTCTTAAAGAACTTTTTGAACTGAATTTTGCAAGTATAGCTACAAATCTGGCTGACTGTTTTACGGCGTTGAGATGGGCACTGAGATACCATCTTTTCTATTGCGTCATCTTTGCTGCAATAATACTTGCCTTGATTTCCATTGCCGGTGGTGCCATTTGTCGAATTTCGGCGTTGCAGGTTGCCCGCGGCGAAAAACCGGGCCTGACCGAGGCTCTGCGATACAGCACAAAAAGATTTACAAATTTCGTCACGGCACCTATAGCTCCGATTACAATAATTGTCTTCATTGGAGTTTTTGTTTTTCTTTTAGGATTGATAGGAAATATTCCAAGGATCGGCGAATTGATAGTAGGCATCGGTTTACCTTTAGCATTAATTGCCGGCGTGCTTATCACGGTAGTCGTGATAGGGACATTTGCAGGATTCAACCTCATGTTTCCTGCAATAGCCTATGACGGCTCCGATTGCTTTGATGCGATAAGTCGTTCCTTCAGCTATGTTTATGCAAGACCATGGCGGATGCTTTTCTATACCTCAATTGCTGCGGTTTATGGTTCGATTTGTTACATATTCGTACGGTTTTTTGCCTTTTTGTCACTCCTGACTGGTCACTGGTTTCTGCGACTCGGATTATGGGTTAATAACGGCAGCCACGAAATCAATAAGCTCGAAGCGATATGGCCCGAACCGGAATTTATGAAGTTGCTGGACCCTTCAGCTTTGGCTGTAACCAACTGGACGGAAAAAACGGCTGCTTTTCTGGTTTACCTGTTCCTTCTGGTCATTATCGGTTTGGTAGTGTCCTTCGTAATCAATTTTTATTTTTCCGCCAACACTATTATCTATTCACTTTTGCGTAACAAAGTTGACAACACTGCTTTGGAAGACATTTATACACCTTCCGATGAAGCGGAAATAGAACCAAACATTAAGGATCTACAACTCCAGCAGGAACCAGAGCCGGACTCGCTTGAGCCTGACTCCCAAACACAGCAGGATTAGGCCTGATACAAATAAAGCCTTTGGGTATCTGTTGTAACGTTTTCCTTTCGATCATGGGGCCAATCCGTTATCTTTTTGTTCTGCTTTCCTTTGAACCTTGTTATGGAACAGCTTATGTAATTGTGCGGTGGCAAGATGTCCCATAACATCCGATAAAAACCGGCTATAGCTACATAGATTCATCACGACAATTTCTCGGTCGATGCCTAAACCGTTATTTGAGTTAAGTTTGTGGGTAAATATGCCGTATAAATATGACGATAAATATTCTATGCCTGAGACGAACATAAACAAACAACCAAGCATTAAAAAACAAAATCCGTCCCAATTCCCCACCGCCCCTCCTGCGGTTTTGCTACGTTTCCGAAGGCCGCTTATTGTACTTACCCATATAATCGTCTTCGCCGCCTCTTTGATGCTCTCGTTCCTTGTGATACACAACATGCAGTTCAAACGAGCCTGGTTCATTGACATATATCCAATTTTGCTTGTGTTTATGCTTGTCGTTAAACTATCGGTGTTCGGGCTTTTCAAACAATATCGCGGCTGGTGGAGATACGTTGGGATTTCCGATCTTATCGGAATCGTCCATGCCTCACTAACAAGTACCTTAATCATCGTAGCTATATGGTTCATTGTCAGTAACACCAACTTTGCAGTTACATATCTACCACCTGGTATGGTGGAACCCGCCGAAGGCGTTTGTATGGCTGATTTATTTGCCACAGTTTTACTCCTGGCCGGGCTGCGAATGATAATCAGGTTATACTATGAGGCGTCCCGCACAGTCGAAGTCGGGAGGTTGAGAAGATTCCTCATAGTCGGTGCAGGCAATGCCGGCGAAGCGTTACTCCGAGAAATACACAGAATGCCTGTCGTCCAGTACGAGGTAATCGGTCTTATCGACGACGACCCCGCCAAGCAAGGCACCCACATCCATGGAATATCCGTACTTGGCACGGTAGAACAATTGCCCGAAATCTGCAAAGACCATAACATCGAAGAAATAGCTATTGCGATGCCCTCAGCAAGCCATAAGCAGCTCAGACGCGTTATCCAAGTCTGCGAAGGCACAAAAATCAGGTTTCGCACCGTACCCCATATAACCGATATTGCTTCCGGCAAATTCCGTGTCTCCCAAATTCGAGCTATTGACATCAATGATTTGTTAGGCAGAGAAACTGTCCAGCTTGAGCTGGATTCGATAGAAGCGTATGCCAAAGATAAAACAATTCTGGTCACCGGTGCCGGCGGTTCCATCGGCTCGGAATTATGTCGGCAGTTATGCAATTTCAATCCCAATCTGCTCCTGCTTGTCGAACAGGCTGAAAATCCGCTGTTCTACATAGAGCGGGAGTTGCGGAGAAGTTTCCCGGCGGTCGGTCTTGAAACACTTATCTGCAATATTACCGACAAAAACAGTATGGAGCAAATATTCGCAAATTACAGACCGCAGGTTGTTATTCACGCCGCCGCTCATAAGCATGTCCCTTTATTGGAGCTTAACGCCGGCCAGGCCGTCAGGAATAATATCATCGGTACGCAAATTGTCGCAGACGCCGCAGACAAATTCGGCACGACCAACTTCGTCATGATAAGTACGGACAAAGCCGTTAACCCAACAAGTATTATGGGCTCATCCAAGCGAATTGCGGAAATGTATATCCAGGACCTCAGCAGAACCAGCAAAACGCACTTCGTCACCGTCCGGTTCGGCAATGTGCTCGGCTCGGAAGGCTCGGTCGTTCCGATTTTCAAAAAGCAAATAGCGGAAGGCGGACCGGTCACCGTGACAGACCCGCAAATGAAGCGGTATTTTATGACCATTCCGGAAGCAAGCCAGCTCGTTATCCAGGCGGCGGCGATGGGAAAAGGCGGAGAAATCTTCGTACTGGATATGGGTGAGCCGGTCAAGATTGTCGATTTGGCCAGAGAGCTTATCACACTCAGCGGCTTCAGGCCGGGAGAAGACATCGAAATAGATTTTACAGGCCCCCGGCCCGGCGAAAAACTGTTCGAGGAACTTTCCATAGAAGGCGAGGATATGCAGCGCACAAGGCATCCCAAGATTAGTATCTGGAAGAATATACCGATGGAAAGGGACAAACTTCGTGCCGGCATAAAAGAGCTTGTTACTATCGCACAAACGCAGAACCGCGAACAAATTGTCCAAAAAATCAAAGAACTCATACCTGAATATACCGGCCCAAATTCCAACTCGCAGCAGAATCGCCGGCGGTCGAAACCTCCGAAATAATCGATTTTTTTTGCTTTGTTTTTTCATTCTTTGACCCCCAGAGTAAATCTGAGGGCTAATCTACTGTATTCTGTTGTTACAAATTGGCTTTGTTTTGGCTTTGTTTTTGTGCCCATCCGGAACCGGCAATTCCTCATATTATCTTGTTGTCAAAGAGCTTACGTTTAAAAACTTGTCCTGAGCGCAGTCGAAGGATTGGCTTTGTTTTGCAAAAAAACACCCCGATTTGTAGAGAACTCT
>CAZMWN010000089.1:0-12351 GCA_964569935.1 uncultured Pirellulales bacterium | reverse complement strand
CTGATATTAAAAACGAATATATAAGATAGCCAACAAACTTCATTCTCTCAGCCATACCACCTGCAACGATTGTTGCAGCAGCACCACAAAAAGCTGCCTGGAACAACCAGAATGCGTATAATGGAATGCCGCTGGCCGTCGGTTCAAGTCCAAATAAACACCATCCTTTTAGACCAATAAATGCATTGCCTTCACCAAACATCAAACCGTAGCCAATAAGAAAGAAACCCAACGAAGCCATGCAAAAATCAAGAAAGTTTTTAGTAAGAATATTGCATGTATTTTTTGCCCTTATGAATCCGGCCTCAACCATTCCAAAGCCGGCCTGCATGAAGAATACCAGGAATGCCCCCAACAAAACCCACACAGTATCTAAGCCTTGCTTTAGCTGTTCTATGCTCAAAGTTCCATCGTTTGCACTCGCATCACTGCAAAAGAACACACCAATCAGTATAACGGCACTGAGTTTCAACAGACTTATAAATGCACTTTGTCTCTTAGCCATTACTGTTACGCCTCCATTTGGGCTTAATTCAAACTACTCTTATCCAATTTCTATAAGGTTATTTTTTCAAGATTCCTTAATAGTTAACAAAACAATATCACCAATTCTTGGGCAAACTATGTGCCAGAGGCCACTGAAATCTAAAAAATATTACGTAATCTCTTTCTTAATAAGTATTTACAAAAAACATTAAAATTTTTAAGAAACAAGACAGAGCTACAATAATGTCGCAACTCAATAAAATACAACATATTTGTATTGTTATTATTTGTATTAGACAGGCCCTGTCTTACATGACAGAGCCTGCCCATAGCCCTAACGGGCGTAACGAAGTAATGGCTTGGTGTTAATAATCCCGAGATTCTATCCTATAGCTTCGGACCCTACTTCACCGGTACGAATTCGTACACATTCGCCCAGGCTAACAACAAAAATCTTACCGTCCCCAATCTCTCCGCTTCTGGCACCTTCAATGACCGCTTTTATTGTCCTGTCAGCAAAATCCTCGTTGACTGCTATCTCAAGTCTGACTTTCTTAAGCAGATTCACTTCGAAATCAACTCCACGGTAGCTTTCGTGATAGCCTCTCTGTGCTCCGCATCCAAGCGCATTCGTTACAGAGACTTTATATACTTCATTTTTATAAAGTGACTTTTTAACATCTTGCAGTTTATGCGGCTGTATATACGCGATTATCAATTTCATTATTGTTATCTCCAAACACTCATACACAATACCATTATGTTGTGGTAAAGATCTGGAAGCCGGAATATGCCTCCATACCATGCTCGCCGATATCGAGCCCTTTTAGTTCTTCTTCCGAAGAAACACGCAATCCAATTGTCTTTTCAATAGTAAAGAACAGCACTAATCCAATACCGAACGCCCATACGAACGCTGAACCTACACCAAGCGCCTGCACTCCGAGCTGCTTCAGACCGCCGCCATAGAAAAGGCCCGTTTCCATATTGAAAAGACCTGCTGAGAGCGTACCCCAGGCACCACAAACACCATGAACACTAACCGCACCAACAGGGTCATCGACCTTTAAAACATGGTCGATGAATAAAACACTTAGAACTACCAGTACACCACCGATAGCGCCAATAGCGATAGCGGCCATCGGAGAAACACCATCACATGGTGCCGTAATGGATACCAATCCAGCCAAGGCACCGTTCAGTGCCATTGAAGCATCCGGCTTTTTCATTATGACCCAGGCGGTACACATCGCAACGATGGCACCGGCCGCTGCTGAAAGATTTGTAGTCACTGCAATATATCCTATTGAACCATCCCCGGTTGTTGTGCTACCAGGATTGAAACCAAACCAGCCAAACCACAGGATAAATACACCGAGTGCCGCCAAGGGTATATTGTGTCCCAAGATTGCTTTTGGTTTTCCATCCGGTCCATATTTACCGATTCGTGGACCTAATACGATCGCTCCTGACAGTGCCAGCCAGCCTCCGATAGAGTGCACAACGGTCGAGCCAGCGAAGTCGAGAAAACCAAGATTCTCAAGCCAGCCCCCACCATCTAACAAACCACCCCAGGCCCACGAACCGAAGATAGGATAGATTAACAGCGATATAAAAAAGCTATAAATCAAGTATCCGACAAACTTAGTCCTTTCTGCCATAGCTCCTGAAACAATCGTTGCCGCGGTCGCCGCAAAAACCGTTTGGAATATGAGGAAGGTCCAGTTCCAATCAGTACCTGACTCTACTCCACTAAAGCCAAATAGAGTCGTCCCAAAAAACCCGTTAGTCTTACCAAACATCAGACCAAATCCTATAAGGAAGAAGGCTATTGTCCCCACGGAAAAATCCATAAGGTTCTTCATCAGAATATTGACGGCATTTTTGGCCCTGGTAAAACCGCACTCAACCATTGCAAAACCTGGTTGCATAAAGAAAACCAGAAATGCCGCAATGCATGTCCAGACAATGTTGATGTTCAACTGCAGCTCTTCCTTGGCTGCATCTACCGCCAAGTTTGCCTCACTTGGCGACTCGGCCCCAAAAATCGTCCCACATAAACCCATCATCAACAACAAAACCGGCATTACTTTGCTTGCCATGTCTCTATCTCCTATTCGAAATATCACTTCTAAAATCCCACCGAGAATCCTATGCCCGCAACAAGATTGTCGTCTCTGCCTTTGCCGTAAGTATCTGTCTTGCGAATGTCATCGCCGACCAAAGTCACGTAGTTCGCACTGGCCGTAAAACTGAGGCCGGCCAGTTCAAAAGGAAAGGCCACTGTCAGCACAAGGTCGTTCATTTCACCACCAATTTTGGTGCCATTCGGCTTAGCGCCCCAGTAGAACTTGTTATAGGTGGTGTTACCCCATCCAAGGGTGGCGCCGATGTCCACGCCGACCGGAGTGTCGCTGGCCAGCTCGAAGACATTTTCGAAGCTGTGTCCGACACCCACCGAGATGTACGTCCCGCCCTTGGCCTCGTCCACATCGCGGTAGAACGTAACTGATGGGCTGGCCGGCACATCCAGGCTTACCCCTGCATACAGTTCGGTTGTATCGTCGGCCGAGCCGTTGACGGGAAAGTCATAGGTGATTGTGCCTACGGAATAGCCCAGGATATCGACACCTGGGACATCAGCCGAATAGTCAAAGTAATAATCTACTTCTGTAAATTCTCCGCTGTTACGATTTATATTGGTTGTTTCAAGGTTGCCCCATATCCCAGCCGTAAAGCCTTTATAGCTTGCACTCAGACCAGGCTGAAACACAGGATCATCATCGAGATTCTGCCCTCGCCAGATGTACTTACCGAAGTAATCGGCGGTAAATTCAAATTCCACCACATCCCCTGCAAAAACAGTTGTTGTTAAACCAATCAACAAAAGAATCCCAAAAATTACAAATTTCTGCCATTTCATCTTCGTTCCCTTTCTTGAACATTGGGTAAAATAATTTAGTATTCTTAAACTTTGAGCAAGTTGTGTGCCAAAAGATAACATATTTTTATAAATCCTTATATAAAAAGAACATACGTTTTTGTGAGTCATATTTACAGGTTAAATTATTGCAACAATTATGTCGCACAGAAATAGGGCATAGACAAATACGTACGATAATAGGTGTTCGAATATTCTTATTAATATTGAAAAAATACCTTTTTCCCGGTAGGATCAACAAGAGACTATTAATCAAAGCCATCTGAACAACTTGGCAACCTCATAAATTCAATAAAAACAGGGCACGCATTTGTAATACTAAAATTATTTTGATACAATTATGTCACAAGCCATTTTATTGAATAAAGAAAGGAATTATCCTTATGGCTAAAAAGCATGTTAATGCTGAAAATCAAGCTTTAAAGCCTACTCGCCATGTACATGAGCTTGAAACCCTTTACCACATTAGCCAAATTCTTGCTTCTGGTAATCAACAGAAACAGATCCTCGCAGAAGTGCTGGATACACTTGATAGCGAACTCGGTCTGAACAGAGGCACAGTGATGTTATTAACTCCTGACAGTTCCGAGATTAAAATCGAGGTAGCACATAATATTTCCCTGGAACAATCCCGTAAGGTTCGATTACAGATGGGTGAGGGCGTAACCGGTAAAGTAATTGAAACCGGCAAAGCCATGATTGTGCCGGAAGTCTCAAAAGAACCTTTGTTTCTCAATCGTTTCGAGCGATGGAAGTCTGCAAAAGAAGAAATAAGTTTTATTTGCGTACCAATCTCAATAGGCCGAAAGGTCATCGGAACGATTTCCATAGACAGAGTTTTTAACCAGAAAAGACCGCTGGATGAGGATAAGCGTATTTTAAGTATAGTAGCAAGCATGATTGCCAACGATGTCAAATCCCGTCAGGAAGCGGTTCTTCGCCGACAGGAACTCGAGAATGAGAACCTACGACTGCGTCACGAACTTGAGGACCGGTTTCGTCCCGAAAAAATTATAGGCAATTCAGGCACTATGCGTGACGTCTATCGTCAGATTCACCAGGTAGCAGGTGGTGATACGACCGTTCTTATCCGCGGTGAATCCGGTACAGGCAAGGAATTAGTCGCTCATGCGATTCATTATTCCAGTCCAAGAAACGAAGGAGCATTCGTAAAAGTAAACTGTGCTGCTCTAAACGAGAACCTGCTCGAAAGCGAGCTATTCGGTCATGAAAAGGGCGCCTTTACAGGCGCGATACAAAGCCGTAAAGGTCGCCTTGAAGAAGCCGATGGGGGTACTTTATTTCTCGATGAAATTGGAGACTTCTCACCAGTCACTCAAATCAAACTACTGCGAGTTCTTCAAGAGCGACAATTCGAGAGAGTAGGAAGCAATCGCACCTTAAGGACCAACTCCAGGATCGTAGCGGCCACCAATCGCGATTTGGAAAAAGCTGTTGAAAATGAGACTTTCCGCCAGGACCTTTACTATCGAATAAATGTCTTTCCTATTTTTTTACCACCCTTACGTGACCGAAAAGACGACATCCTGTTACTTACGGATTTTTTCGTTGAACAATACTCTAAGAAGATGAAAAAAGATGTACGACGAATCAGCACACCAGCCATTAACATGATGGTGGCATATCATTGGCCCGGCAACGTACGAGAGCTGGAAAATTGTATCGAAAGGGCGGTCCTTCTAAGCACCGACGGCGTGATACACGGTCATCATTTACCTCCGACCCTCCAGACCTCCGATGCTTCCGATACTATCGGGACAGGTTCACTCAAAGAGAGAGTCAATTTATTTGAGCGTGACATCATTGTAGATGCACTCAAACGCTGCAACGGTAATCTCGCTTCAACTGCCCGCGATTTGAGAACTACCCCTCGAATCATAGGCTACAAGGTCAAGGAACTGGAAATCGATTACAAACGATACAACAGAAAATGATATTGTTCCTGACGACATGGTTTAGTAGGAATTTACACTTCATCCAATGTAAAAGATGATTGAGTCTCAGATTCTCAACTTTGAAATGAACGCACGGTTTATTTCTCCGACTCATTTGGAACAACAGAAAGATGCAACGCTTAGAATTTCAAAAGATAGGAGATGCCAACGACGGTGGGCTCTTCAATCCAACTGACTTTATCGGGAGTTGTTTTCTTAAAGCCCGAAGAATATGAATATCGCTTATTGTCCCCAATGACCGGGATGTTATGGACAAAAACGGTCAGCGTAGACAACTTATTGAGACGATATGTTAATGAAAGATTTGCGGCAATCTCAACATCGTAGACATCTTTGTCATAGACATCGATTATTGAAGCTGTGTCCCCGCCTGCTTCCTTGAGTGCGTCCAAGCCGTCTTCGCGGCCCTGAAAATCCCATAGTGCCCTCATGTCTGCATGCAGTGACATCTTTCCTTCAAGAAAATCAATATTGCCATACAGCTTTGTTATGTGATTGGACCAGTTATTCAGATCATCTCCTTTAGAGGTAATGATGACACCGCTCCCGGCGTCTCTGTAATAATCCGAGTAACTTATGCCGGAGACAGCAACATTATCATCCAAATCCCAGTCGAGCTGTTTCACGTACGAATGATTCATTCCAAAATGATAATTATCTCTTTTATATCCCGTCTCGACTTCTAATCACATCGTATCCAAAGTTCCGACAGGAGCGCTACGAGCCTGATTCCAGTCCCATGCAATGACATCATTGCGATTATAAAATACGGAACCCTGGAAAGAAAGTCTCTCAGTGGGTTTATCCGAATAAATCAGTTCCAGGCTATCGAGCTTTTCAGGGTCGTTATCCTTATTCAGCACATGGTTCATGTATAGCTCTTCCTGTGTGTTCATACGAACAGAGTGTTGCGCGATAAACTTTAGATATTCATCCGTATCCAATTCTCGAATCCAGGCAAATCGGGGAGAAAACAAATAACTGGTGTACGAATGCTTATCAAGACGAGCAGACCACAGGGTACTGGTCTTTTGGTTATGCTGATAGTTCAGTTCGCCCAGGAAAGCGTAGCTGCGGGTTTCCCATCCGTTGCCTACGGCGAAATACTGCATCTCACCTTCAATATACTGTTTCGACCCGTCTTTGCTTGTTCCGTATGCCTCCGAAGTTGGCCCGCTCATAATTCCGTCCGCGAGACGCAATCCATCATCCTCACCTTTACCCCAGGCAGGACCAATAGTATCATAGCTAAACTCGAAGCCCACGCCTGCTCTGATTTTTCCTTCTTCTGGCTTATAATTAAACATAAATTGGGTGTAATATTCGTTCTCCGACCATATCCACTTAATATTCTGCAAGCTGCTCCTTTGGTTGTAGAGGTCGCCATCCCATTTCTCAACATTATGCACATCGATTGAACTCAAACCGAAGAGCGACTTTAAGTTCCAGTTTTCGTTTAGAGGTGACTTATTTTCCAATGCAAACTGATAATACTGATACCTTGTCTGGCGAAAACTCTCATAACTACCATTACTATCGGGAATTGGATATTGCTGTGCCGAACCCTGTATTAATTCGTGCGAGGAAGTCACATAGCGGGACCAGAAACGCCAGTTTTTCTTAAAATGGAGATCAACATGGGCCTTTAATTTGCGGTTGATTATCATAATCCGCTAAATATTCGGCCGCCGGAGCAGGATAACCCGGTGCACCGGGATGACCCAGGTACCCACTGTCGCCACCTGAGTTAACGCCGAACAAATCCGGCACATGCCCGGTTGTGTGTGTTATACTGAAATAAGTGAATAAATCCAGTTTGTCTGTCCGCTGTCCGTAGCTGATATAATTGCCAATGCTGTCATATCTATCCCAGAAATGGCCACCTACCGCAATTCCAGGTGCTTCACGTGCGGTCTTTGTATAAATATTGATGACACCGCCGATAGCACCGGGGCCATACGTCACTGAGCCGGGTCCCCGGACAATTTCGATCTTCGCAATATCATTCAAGTCCCAGTTTAACAACTCCAGTCGGGCTCCATAGTGGGCCTTGATATTTACGTTGATTCCGTTGACATTGACTAAAAATTTGTAAGGCCGGTCCACTAAAACACCCCGAATACCCGGTAATGGGCCAATACTGTGATTCATATAAAATGCACCGGGGACATAAATTTCCATTAAATCCATTAAATTCCTTGCCGGAGTTCGGGCTATATCCTCTGCGGAAATAACGGTTACACTGGCAGGGCTCTTCAATGGATTATGCTCAGTGATAGTTGCCGGAACGTCAATTTCTACATCCATAAGCTCCGTAATAGACATAGTAAAAAGGTCTTGTTCTTCGGAACTATCCACGTCATCTGCATAGGTCCTATACGGAATCATTAAAAATAGAAGGATATATATTAATATACGAGGCCAATTACTATAGTATTTATATTTCATTATGCTTCATCCTAAAGAATTTGGTTATGTTACGATGCGATATTCAAAGAGTAGACTTCTTCAGAACTGCAATTAGCTTAAGGCCTTACTTCACAAAGACTTTCCGTGTTTTATATCAGTTCCAGGGCTAAATAGCTTTAAGCATAATGGCGATGTTTTCCCACAGATTCCTTGATTGGATATATTAATAAGCCCCTATTCGGTAAAGCATCAAGAACCTATATCAAAATGAAAAAATGTGTTTTTAATACTGATAAACGGCATATCAGGTCTTCTTGTTAGAAGCTGAAAGTACATATTAATTTGCAAGTTATACCAGCAGATACGTCAATATTCAAAGCTCTCAAAGTTATGATAAGCCGTTGATAACATAAAAAAATTCCCTAATACACACCTGAAATCGTACCGATAATCAGCGAGGACTATTTCAATATTATCCGTAGCAGTCCTTCAACTACAATATGTTTCATTATATTCTGCTTATTTGCATTTGTCCTCTGGGCTGCTTGTGATCGGGGCTTTGCAAACCTAAACGCATCCAGAATACGTTTAGACAATTCATTGATATATTGAAAAACGGCCTTTTGAGCGGCTTGTTGATATTCGCTTTTATCTAATATGTTAACAACGTACACTGTTCGAGAATGCTTATGGCACTTTTTTCATGTACGTTTATTTTTGGAGCAGATAAGAAAGGATAAAAACGTTTTCAGGATAAGGCATGAGATGGTTAGGTTTCACATCTTTAACGCATAGGAAATCTGCAACAAAGCTGTTTGACTTTGTCTCTGATGTTGTCCCTGAAAGATTTTTTTAACTCATATTGATTGTTTGAGATTATGCTCACGGATTTCAACACTGCATCCATCAGTACAGATATTCTGTCCATTTCCTCCGGTCCCATGCCGTTCTTAGTCACAATAGGCGTACCCAACCTGATACCGCTTGTAACTGAGGCATTGTTATTGTCGTAAGGCAGCCTGTTCTTATCAACGGTAATACCGCACTGTTCGAGGCACTCCTGTGCCGTCAGACCAGTCAGACCCTGCCGTAGACTACTGACATTTACCAGAACCATATGATTGTCCGTTCCGCCGGTCAATACATCAAATCCCAAACCTAACAGTCCTTCGGCAAGTTTCTTTGCATTGGCTATTATTTCAAACTGTCTGGCCCTGTACTCATCGGACAGTGTTTCTTTTAAGAAGACAGCCTTGGCTGTGATGTTATTTAAATATGGCGTCCCCTGTACTCCCGGAAATGTTGCCTTTTCGACATGCTCCCATAAAGCTATATCTTTCTCCCCCACTTTGACCTTCCGGTCGTAATCTTTACCCATCAATATCAGGCCGCCTCTTGGGCCTCCCGGCTTGTATGTACTCGTCGTCGTAAAATGGGCATAATCCACACAAGAAGGATGAACGCCGGCAACCACCAACCCGGCTATATGTGAGATATCAGCTAAAAGATATGCCTCAACGCTGTCCGCAATCTCTCTGAATCTCTTAAAGTCTATCGTCCTCGAATAAGCCGAAGCACCACATATAATTAACTTTGGTCTGAATTCATGAGCACACCGGCTGATGACTTCGTAGTCTAAAAGAAAGGTTTCTTTGTCAACGTAATAATTTTCTGTATCAAAGAACTTCCCACTAAATGATACACTTGCCCCATGTGAGAGATGTCCTCCCTGGCCCAGTCCGAGGCTTAATATCTTATCTCCTCTTTCCAACATTGCAGTCAGGATAATCTGGTTGGCGCTCGTTCCGGAATGCGGTTGTACATTCGCATATTGGGCGCCGAAGACCTCTTTGGCTCTGTCGACGGCCAGCCTCTCAACATCGTCAACGATCTCACTACCCCCATGATATCTGGCGCCGGGAAAACCATAGACTGTCTTGTTCTGGATGACCGAACCAAGAGCCGCTAAAACAGCTCTCGAACACTGGTTCTCCGCGGCGACAAGCTGCAGGTTGTATTGTAACCTTTCGTACTCTTTCTTTATGAGCTCGTAAATTTGCCCGTCCTGCTCTTTCAGAGCATTTAAAATACCTTCGTGATACTGACGCGAAGATATCTTTTCCAGCAAATCCAACACTTTCGAATCCTTTCTTCGGTTAGAGTAAAGCTATTTCGTACTCCTGCTTATGACCCAAAACCAGGGCTAAAAAAACTTCTAATAATATCATTAAATGTTACATAGACGAAAAGCGCCAGTATGAGTACCCAACCGGTGTATGCTATGATCGTCTGTACCCGCTCACTCAACGCCGAACCCCTAATCTTTTCAAACAGTAAAAGCACAACCAAGCCTCCATCAAGAGGCGGTAAAGGCAGGAAATTAAAGACGGCAATTACCGCGCTTATTAGACCAAGAAAATACACATAATAAACCATGGGTTGTTCGGACACGATGCGATAGCTGAATGTAATAATGCCAACAGGCCCTATGAGATTTTTAGGACTTACAAGTCCCCCGATCAGACGTTTCAATGTCACATAAGTCTGGGCAATAAACATAACAGTTCTTCTATATCCCATAACTACTGCATTAATAGGACCGCTGGCTTTGTAAGACTTCTTTAAATCCGCAAATGGAATGTCTTCAGCAGGAAAAGATTTAACAGAAATAAATTCATCGCCCGTACCCACATCCAAAATCACGTTGCCTGCTGTTTCCTGATCGAGACGCCAGTCAATCGTTATACGCTCTCCGGGATATTTCCTGATTTCCCGAATCACATCGTAGAAGTCGGAGACAGCTTCTCCATCAACAGCCGTGATAATGGCTCCTGACGGGATTTTTAGCTCCGTCGGACCTTGTTCTGTTGTGATGGTCCTGGCAACTACCGGATGCTCGGTATCCAGAGCAAGATTTACACCAATTAATGGCCTTTCGCCACCTTCCGGTCTTCGAGGTATAGCTGAAATAAGAAGTGACTTTTCAATCCCGTTTGGATCAATACGCAGAACTTTCACCGGTAATTCTTTGTCCTCATGCTCGGCTATAACGTCACGAAGTTCCTTGTATGTCGGATCATTAATATCACCGGCCGCAAGAATAATATCACCTGCTCGCAGATAAGAATCAGTACCATCCTTGGACGAATTCTGTTCGTCTACAGAAAGAATTATCCGCAGGCGGGGAACCATAGAATAAATATGACTCAAATCAGATTCAGACTGAATATCAGAATTAGAAGCAACACTAAAATATAATCGAGCTCGTGATTCAACGATCATACTTTTACCGCCGTCTCTGGTTCGCTCAGCCAACAATGTCACTTCAGGCAAAAGAGTATTCCGGAGTATTTCGACTAATTCCCAGTGTCCTCGAACATCCATACCGTTAACGGATGTGACTCGGTCACCCGGAAGTAAACCTATCTTTGCAAACAAATTATTGGCATCTTCGTTTGGAAGTCTCGCAACAGTCAAACTCGCCGCCGGCTCAATACCAAAAAGTCTCATCTGCCGATCGGGCAGTTGCTCGGCGATGAGTGACAAATCTTCTTCGGAGCCATCCGTATGCCTGATCCTGACCGCGACTTTTTCATCCCTGCCTGACAACGCAGCGGCAATTCTTATATTGCTAAAGTCGAGATCTTCTTTTTTACCGGCAATTTCAATTATCTCATCCCCCTCCTTCAGACCTGCACGAGCCGCCGGCGAATCGGGTACCACCCCACCAACAATAGGTGGTTGTAATTCTATCCCGATAAGAAAAGTTACCATGAAAATAATAACGGCACTAACAACATTGAAGGTAACTCCCGCTGCTATAGTAGCCGCACGAACATGAACCGGCTTATTCGCATACGAACGGGGATCGTCATTAGTTTTAACTGGTCCGATGTCATCCTGACCCAGCATTTTAACAAAACCACCAAACGGAATGAGACCAATGCGATATTCTGTTTCGCTCGCCTGGCCTTTCCTGCCGATTGTGAAATTCACTGCACCTTCACCGGATTCGTCACCTTCTTTAGGAAAAATCTCAGGTAATATTCTAAACCGGTAACCTTCTTCTGTTTTTCGAACACCTAACAGAATTGGCGGCATAAAAATTGAAAAAGCTTCAACCTTTATATTCGATAATTTTGCAACGATGAAATGGCCAAACTCGTGAACTAAAACCACAGCTCCAAATCCAAGCATAACCAACAGCACATTACCAAAAGCGCCGATTTTTCGGATAATCAAATAAACAACTATAATCATAAAAACAATAAATAAAACTACACGAAAATATTTGTTGTATAACTCCTTTAGTTTAGACATTCAATAACCTCTCTTAAGAATCAAAAAAATCATAACGCACTTAAAAACTCACAAACAAAAACACTACTTTCAAAGAAACATTAGAAAACTGTAGTTTCGTATTCCGCAATTCTAAATCTCACAATGATTTTGCACTTTCTGTCCTACGTTTCAAGCTGGCGGCAACCTCTCTTCTGGCCCAGGCATCCGCCTCAATAAGCTCTTCGAAAGACACATTTG
>CAZMWN010000088.1:6885-12354 GCA_964569935.1 uncultured Pirellulales bacterium | reverse complement strand
AGCAAAAGTAATCTCAGCTTTCGGATTGATTTCAATCTGACTGGCTGTGGGTAAAACCGCCTCGATAGGGTCTTCAACGGTAATAACATTACGGGTAAATCTATCGAGCTCATTTAGCATGGCATACATTGTTGTTGTCTTGCCACTGCCGGTAGGACCACACAATAGCACCATGCCGGATGGTTTGTTTATGGCATCTTGAACAATTGAATATTGCTTTTTCGTAAGTCCTATATCGGATAATCTAAACTTGCCTGCGTCCTGGTTTAGGATCCTGATAGATAGCTTTTCACCGTTGAGTACACCGGCACTTGCCACACGAAAGGAAGCGGTTGTCCCGGCTTTTTTTGCAATAAATGCACCGTCCTGGGGTCTTCTTTTTTCGGAGATGTCCATGCTCGATACAGCTTTAATACTGTTTACAACCGCTTTGCATGTATCGGTTTTTAGTTTTTTTACTGTTCGCAGGACACCGTCTATTCGCAGTCTAATCGTGTAAATTGCCTCATCTTTTGGATCGATAAGAATATCGCTGGCACGTCGCTCCAGAGCATCGGTGATAATTTTTTCGGTTAAATCAAGAATATGGCTGTCTTGTCCTTTGTGGTTACCGTGACCGTATATCTCGTTAATACTTCTACCTGAGGAATCAAGTAATCTTATCGCCAAATCTTCTTTTTGTCCTGCAGAACGACGAGAACGTATCTTGGTAGCGACATTCTGTAACTGTTGTATCATCGTTTTAACAATGCTTTTGTTGCTCTTACGAGACTTTCTTGCCGTATCCACTATCAACAGGATAAGCAGAAGTATTGGTCCTGTGAAAAGAGTAATTAAATAAGCTATAGATTTGTATTTTTGGGGTACTAACGGGCTGAACTGAATAATTTGAATAAAATATAAGCATAGGTATGCCCATATTATGAGACAGAGGAGTTTAATAGGATTAAAAGGTAGAGCTATTGCAGGTGAAACTAAGCTCATATCTACTGTTAATACACAAAGTTGACTTGGTAAAAGAACTTGTATAACGCCCAATATTTGCATATAATCTCTTTCAACAAATAAGGAATTAAAAGCGCTCGCACATCGTTTATATTAATATATTTACCAAGTATTAGCAAGTCGAAAGATTCTTAAAAACCTTAAAAATGCATTTCCGACATGAGCCGAGTCCTTGGCCGCATCGTTATCCCGAGTCGATTAATAGCATATTTTGCGGTTGCATGCAAAATAAATACCAGATTAAAGCTCTTCAAGCTCTGCTATAAAGGAGTCTGACAAATCCAATTCCGTGAAGCTGCCGGATGGTTGATCTGCTGGAGTTTCTCGTGTTGGTGCAGGTTTTTGTGATGTTGCTGGAGTCGATTTTTGTGTAGCTTGCTTAGGCTGGACAATCTCTTCGGGTTTACCGTCAACCTGAAGCAAAAACGTTAACGAGCCTATTCCGATATAATCGCCTGCTGTAACAGCAGCTTCTTTTATGCGTTTGCCATTAAGGAAAGTGCCATTCCGCGAGTTGAGGTCTCGAATTTTCACAGTATTATTGCTCTTACTAAACTTGCAGTGCCTTCGAGAGACCAATTTCAGGGGAATGCATAAGTCACAATCGTGACGTCGGCCTATTACAGTGATATTGCTGGGTAAGGGCAATGGTTTTTGAGTGCCGTCTCTTTTAAATAGGACTAAGTTCACGTGCATTGTGCTTTCCTCGGTATTATTGTCTATCTTGGCACAACTGAATTATTATATATATAAAAGTATAATAATGCAATAGATAAATCAATCGATAAATAACGTTGACAGCACTTGATTCGAGGTTTATATTCAAGCTGATTGATGCTAAATCGGCAGTTAGGCGTAAAAAACAGGGTAATACCGGATAGATATATGGTAAAAGTCACACTTCCCGACGGTAGCACATTAGAGGTTAGTGCAGGTACAACGGCAAGACAATTAGCTGAACAAATAGGCCCCGGACTTGCGAAAGCTGCCGTAGCAGTAAAATTGAATGGGCAATTCAGAGATTTATCCACGCCAATCGAGCTTGACGCAGATGAACAGGAAATTCAAGTTCAAATAATCACACTCAAAGATAAAGACGGTCTTGAAATAATGCGTCATAGCAGTGCACATATTATGGCCGAAGCTGTTTGCAGTATATGGCCGGATGCCAAGTTGGTCTATGGTCCAATAGTTAAAGATGGATTTTATTATGACATTGACCTTGACGAGCCAATTCGGCCGACTGATTTTGAGCGAATTGAACAGAAAATGACTGAAATTGTCAAGGCCGACCAACCGTTTGTTCGCAGGGAAGTATCAAGAGATGAGGCTCTATCCGAGCTGGTTGACGATAAATATAAAACCGACAACATTAAACGAACAGACAGTGAAATTATCAGTTTTTATTCTCACGGAGATGGTTTTGAGGATTTATGTCGGGGACCACACGTGCCGAGTACCGGGAAAGTCGGAAGCTTCAAAATCATGTCCGTGGCAGGCGCTTATTGGCACGGGGATCCTACACAAAAAATGCTTCAGCGCATCTACGGAACAGCGTGGGCGAACAGGAAAGACCTTGATGATTACCTTCAAAGAATAGAAGAAGCAAAAAAACGCGACCACCGCGTTTTAGGCAAACAGCTCGATTTGTTCAGTTTCAACGAGGCAGGTCCCGGCTTTGCATTTATCCACGCAAAAGGCATGATTATCTGGAATGCCATAGTTGGCTTTTGGCGTAATGTCCACGACAAATACGGTTATGAGGAAATTCGCACGCCAATTATTCTCAACGAACAACTTTGGCATAAAAGCGGTCATTGGGACAATTATAAAGAGAACATGTATTTTACCCGCTTTGATGAGGCCGACTACGCAATAAAACCTATGAACTGCCCCGGCGGCTGCCTGGTTTATAACAGCCGGCAGCATTCTTATCGCGAATTTCCAAAACGAGTTGCCGAACTGGGATTGGTACACCGTCATGAAGCCAGCGGCGTTATGCATGGGCTTTTCAGGGTCAGGCAATTCACCCAGGATGATGCACATATTTTCTGTATGCCCGAACAGATAGAATCTGAAATCATTTCAGTTATTGAACTTACATTCGAGATTTACCAGGCATTCGGATTTCAAGATTTTCATATCGAGCTGTCAACCAAACCGGAAAAACACATAGGCTCGGATGAGATTTGGGAAACGGCGACAAATGCCCTCAAAGACGCCCTTAGGCATAAATCTATTGATTATAAAATCAATGAAGGCGACGGCGCTTTTTACGGTCCTAAAATAGATTTTCATATAGAAGATTGCCTGAAAAGGTCCTGGCAGTTAGGCACAATTCAACTGGATTTTTCTATGCCCGAACGTTTTGGGTTGGTTTATACTGATAAGGATAATACCGAAAAAACCCCGGTTATGATTCACCGAGCTGTTTTGGGATCTTTTGAGCGTTTTATTGGTATTCTCATCGAGCACTACGGCGCGAATTTCCCATTATGGCTATCTCCGGAACAGGTTAGGGTGCTACCGATAAGCGAAAAAAGCAATAATTATGCGGGTATCATTGAAAATAAGTTAAAAGAAGCTCATATTCGTTGTAATTTAGACTTTTCGAACGAAAAAATTAGCGCTAAAATTGCCAGGGCACATACCGAAAAGCTGCCATATATGCTTGTTGTTGGCCCCAGGGAGGCCGAATCAAATACAGTTAATGTCAGAATCCGGGGGCTTAAAGAGACTAAAACTGTGGGGATTGAGGATTTTTTGGAAATAGTAAAATGTAAAATAGCCGATAAAAAAATTGATTTGGTTTTTTAAATTTTGTAGTTTATAATTTGTGACCGTATGTGTAAAAGTTAATCTATTCATGATTTGTTGCTTTATAGAAAGGTAAGGTGGCGCACAATAAGTAAACGAGGTTTAAGGATAAATGGAGGAATCCAGGCAAGCGTAGTTCGACTGATTGACGATTCAAACAATCAAGTGGGGATCATAGATAAAAATGAGGCACTCTCCATGGCACGTGAGAATGGCCTGGATCTTGTTGAGGTTGCCCCTACGAGTAATCCGCCGGTTTGTCGGCTAATGGATTACGGTAAATGGCTTTATGAGCAAAAGCGTAAGATACGTGAGGCTCATAAGAAAAACCTAAAGCACAGTGCAACTTTGAAGGAAATCAGGCTCAGGCCGGAGACTGACACACGTGACTTGGAAATTAAAGTCAAACATGGTCGTGAATTTATCGACAAAGGCCATAAAGTACAATTCACAATGTTCTTCCGGGGACGTCAAATGTTGCATCGAGACCATGGTTATGTAGTACTCGAACAGATTGTAGAATCGTTGGATGATATAGCAAAGATCGAGCGAACGCCAAGAATGACTGGAAGACGTCTTACCATATTGCTTGTACCCAAGAAGTCTATGCCCGCTGATAAAACATCGCATCAAGAGTGAAAATTCGTAAGAGCATACTTAGCTTAGCAGTGTACTAATAGATTTGTACGTCTCACCAATAAATTCCTGAACATTAAATAAAGGCGGATGTTCCATATCCTTTAAAAAATATGAAAAAGCGTTTTCTGGCTCATTCAATAGGCGCTTTTTACTTTAATGAGGTGTGACTTGGATAAGAGTTCTTGTTGAAGTAATTTGTGTACTATGTTTACTATTTTTTAATAATTTCCGCTTTCAGTGTTGACCAACAGCGACAAATAGAGTAGATTTCAACGTTTATATTTTTCCTGTGATTAATTTGGACAAAAAAAGTAGCTTTTTGCATGTTAGCTTTCAATGTAGGTATTTTTGAGGATTAATTCGATGCCAAAACAAAAAACCCACAAGGGTTTAACTAAAAGAATAAAAATAACCTCTTCCGGTAAAGTCAAATGTAGGCATTCCGGTGCAGGTCATCTTATGAGCGGTAAGAATGCCAAACGCCGAAGGCATTTAAGTAGCTCGACAGTCATTACGAGTGCGAAGGCCCAAACAATTAAGATCGGACTCTGTAATTAAGGAAAGCTGGTATGCCAAGAGTTAGAAAAGGTGCAGCAAGACATCAGGCAAAGAAACGAGTCCTAAAATCGGTAAAGGGGCATCGAGGTGCCCCGGGTCGGCTATATCGGCTTGCTAAGGAAGCTACCGTCAGGGCAGCGGTTAATGCCCGAATTGACCGCAAACGTCGAAAACGGGATTTTCGGGCTGTGTGGATCACACGATTAAGTGCAGCTTGCCAGCAGCGAGGAATAAGGTACAGCCAGTTCATCGACAACTGCAAGAAAGCTAACATTGGCTTGAATAGAAAAATGCTCAGCGAAATTGCTATTGCCGACCCACAGGGCTTCGATGCTATCGTTGAGACCTCTAAAACTGCAGAAGAATCGTAAATCACAACCTGCCTGTGTTGCTGTGAGCAATAACACACGATTAAAGAAGAAATGCTTGAGCAATTTAAAAAAACCGGCA
>CAZMWN010000088.1:0-6875 GCA_964569935.1 uncultured Pirellulales bacterium | reverse complement strand
ATGCCCTCACTGAGTTGAAAAAAGTCTCGGATTTGGCAACTCTTGAGCAATTCCGCATAAAATTCCTGGCCCGAAAAGGGCAGGTCACCCAAATGCTCAGCGAGATAGGCAAACTCCCCCGTGAGCTAAAGCCTGAGGCCGGTCAACTTGCAAACAAAATTAAAAATGAGGTCACTCAAGCGTTTGAGCAGCTTAAAAACTCTCTATTGACATCTCAGGAGGGAAAGCAAAAAGAGTTCGTAGATGTTACCCTACCTGGCATACCTTTAAATATCGGCAAGAGGCACGTTATCACACAAACCTTGAATGAGTTGCTGGAAATATTCGGGCGAATGGGTTTTGATGTAGCTTATGGGCCGGAAGTCGAAGATGAATGGCATAATTTTATTGCACTGAACATTGGCCCTGAACATCCGGCAAGGGATCCTACGGACAATTTTTATATCGACGACCAGACTTTGTTACGCAGCCAGACCTCAACGATTCAGATTCGCGTGATGGAACACAAAAAACCGCCTATTCGTATTGTTGCTCCGGGACGGGTCTATCGTCCGGACACCGTTGATGCAACACATATGTATATGTTTTATCAACTTGAGGCACTGGTTGTTGATGAAGGTGTTAGTATGGTGGATATGAAGACCACAATTGAGCAGTTTATACACACCTTCTTCGGTCCGGAGACTCAATGGCGGTTTAGACCAAGTTTCTTCCCGTTCACCGAGCCAAGCGCCGAAGTAGATTTGCTTCTGAAAGACAAAAGCGGCAAGGAAAGCTGGGTGGAGATGGGTGGCTGTGGTATGGTTGATCCTAATGTTTTTGACGCAGTTGGGATAGATAGCGAGAAGTATACCGGCTGGGCGTTCGGATTTGGAATAGAACGGCTTGCTATGCGTAAGTATAGCATTACTGACATTCGTCTGTTCTTTGAAAACGACCTGCGCTTTTTAAGCCAGTTCTAATTTTATCAAGATATATCCAATACCAGCATTTCGACTGTATCCAATGCGCGGGATGTAGAATTCCTAATAATGCACCGCTACTATAATGCGCTCACGGCATTTTTTATTTCCAAAGTAAAAAATTATTGTTTATTCTCTCAGGTAAAGTAAAGATTATTCTTTGGTTTACAGAGGTATATGATGCAACAACATATTAAAAGATACATCTGGATGATATTTGGTTTAACGGTTCTGCCTTTCTGTTTTTCTGCAGAGGCCTATGAAAATTTCGATGTTGCTGTTTATTCCAGGGCCTACGAAACGCGTCAAATGGGAGATATTGACCGGCTTGAGCAACAGTGGGCGGAAATCACTAAGCAAGTCCACATTGATAAGATATACCTCGAGACCTATCGCGATGCGGGTAATATTGTCGATGATGAGACGCTTAATATAGCCAAGAAATTTTTCGCTGACAGAGGTATCAAAACCGCCGGTGGTATAACTTTGACAGTCAGCGAAAGAAACCGCTTTGAGACTTTCTGCTACAGTAATCCTGAACACAGGCAAAAGGTCAGGGAAATAGTTGAGCATACAGCTAAGCATTTTGATGAAGTTATTCTCGACGACTTCTTTTTTACAAACTGCAAGTGCGAACTGTGTATCAAAGCCAAAGGCAAAAAGAGTTGGACCCAATATCGGCTGGATTTGCTCGATGAAGCTGCTCGTGAGCTGATTGTCAAGCCGGCCAGGTCGGTCAATCCGAATGTAAAGATGGTCATCAAGTATCCGAACTGGTACGAACATTTTCAGGGCCTTGGTTTTAATTTGGAGACCCAACCCAGGATATTCGACGGACTCTACACAGGCACTGAAACAAGAGACCCTGTTCGAAGTCACCAGCACCTGCAGCAATATCTCGGCTATTTGATTTTCCGGTATTTTGAAAATATCAAACCTGGTGGCAACAGAGGCGGTTGGGTTGATACCGGTGGCATGGCTTACATAGACCGCTATGCAGAACAATTGTGGTTGACACTATTCGCCAAAGCACCGGAAATCACACTTTTTGACCTCCGACAAATACAACGAAGAATCGGCGAATCAAACCGCGAATCTTGGCATGACCAGCATACCAGCTTCGACTTCAATGAAATGATCAAGCCTATCCAGCTCGAAGACGGGACAACGGTTCAGCCAACCATGATTGCCCGCGCTGCCGGTTATACTTTCGAGAAGGTGGACAAATTCCTGGGCAAGCTTGGCAATCCGATTGGTCTCAAGTGCTACAAACCTTACCATTCGACCGGCGAAGATTTTCTGCATAACTACCTTGGTATGTGCGGCATTGCCATGGATCTCGTGCCGGAATTCCCCACTGATGCGAATATTGTCTTTTTAGCTGAGTCTGCGAAATTTGATACGAAGATTGTGGAGAAAATGAAAGCCCATTTGATTGATGGTAAAGATGTTATTATCACTTCGGGACTGCTTAAGGCGCTTCAAGGTAAAGGGATTGAAGATATCGTCGAACTCGAATACACTGACAGGAAGGCCATTGTCAGAGATTTTGTTATCGGCTGGGGTGGTAATGTTCAGGCGAAATCAGAAATCGTCATTCCTCAGATAATGTACCTGACCAACGATTCCTGGGAGGAGATAACCTGTTCTGTTAGCGGTATCGGCTATCCCATACTTCATTCGGCCGGCTATGCCAACGGCACCCTGTACATGATGACCATCCCGGAGAATTTCGGCGATTTGTACAATCTTCCGGATGAGTTATTAACACGATATAAAGAGCTATTGAATAGAGATATCTACGTCCGGGTCGAGGGACCTGCCCATGTTAGTATATTTGTCTATGATAACGACACTTTTATAGTTGAATCCTTCCTACCTGAACCGGTAGAAGTTAACATTATAGTAACCAGACAAGTCGGCAATCTCCGTGACTTGCTCACCAATGAAGTGCTCACTGCCAGTAGTGACGGCGCAGCCACTGGTAATCGCCGTATGATAATGGGTAGGAGAGGACGAGGCCGTAGCGGCACGAGGTTTAAAGTAAAAATTAAACCACATTCTTATCGCGTATTTCAATGCGAATAGTGTTGTAGATTATTATTGCTTTTTTTCTATTAATAAGGGAGATAAGTTATGAAAAAGATTAATCTTTCTATTTTGTGTTTATGTCTTATTGCCGTTTTCCCGGCCGGATGTTCGCAATTTCAACTTTGGGCTACACCACACGGTTCCATCCAAATCAGAGCCTTTATCGACGGATCTGATACAATCAAAATCAGAGGTAACGAACTTTGGTATGAACACCACAAATATGATTTGCCGGGTAAGTGGCAGGGCCGATTCGACGAGCCCACCTTTATTAACGACACAGCATGGAAACCCGAATGGGATGGATTAATGTCGAGCCGATTCGGTGATTTGAAACCGGCATTGCCGATGAAAACTGTAGATCAGATTACTATAACTAAACTGCAAGGCAGGGGCAATGTGGATATAACAGCCAAACCCAACAAAGAGAATGATTATACGCTGTCCATATACTTCGATGACAACCAATATAGGGGTGCCGAATGGTATGAGATTAAGGTTGAATGGTAAATAGCTCTGAAGTAAATTAAAACTCATGCATCCCGGCTGAATTTTTCGAGCGCCTCATCGTATTGACGTGCAAGATTCTTCCATTTGAAACGTTCCGTAAGAACATCGGGAGTAATCGATTCTGGCCAGATTTGTCCTTCTCTAACTCGTGCCGCCAACAAACTCAGCTTTTCGGCAAGGTTACCGACTGAGCCGTCATAGAAAAATTGTTCTACACCTTTTGTTTTATCAAGATTGAGAATTTCCGGATAACTAAGGCGATTGGGTACGAGTGGATAAGCACCGGCGGCTATTGCTTCGAGGACACTGAGACCAAAGAATTCATGATTGGCGGTTGAAACTATCACATCGGCTTCGAGCAGTGAATTCTCGTACTCATCCCGTGGTTCCTGATAGCCCCATCGAACGATATTATCACTGAATAGTATTTTTGCCTTATCGAAAATCTCCGGCTTGTCCCGAAAGCTTTGACCAATGACACTAATTTTGAACGGGATGTTATTATTTTTAAGAATTTCAAGAGCCGCAAAGAAATCTTCCGGATTTTTGTCGTGTTCCCATCTTGCCGCCCAGAGTATGCGTAAAGGACCGGATTTTCTTGACGTTTGCTTTGGAATATCAGCTATGCCGGGCGGATAAACAGAAGATTTGGCACGTATTTTATCGATTTCTTCCAACGGCTGATAATCTGGCATAGATTTCAGGAACTTCACAAGAGCATCGAGAAAAGAGTCCATGTGAAACTGCGAGTTAAACCAGACAGTATCAGCAGCAAGGGCACTGGTCAGGTTGGTCATTGCAAACTGGTAATCACGCTCATCTTCAACACGAACCGGATAAGTCAATTGATTCTCGTGAAAATATATCACCTTAGGTAGATACGCAATTTCAACGGGGACAAGTGACGAAAATTCTGCGAGGTTCAGCATATCACTGCAGAATATCATGTCCCAGTGTTGTTTATTCCCGAGAAGATTCGATACCTGCTCCGCAAACGTGATTGCGGAATGGCGCATTCTCCATTTCCATTTATGGGCTGGAAGTGTCAATACGCTCCAGTTGTGCTTACTTTCTTTTGACAAGCCGTCAATAAATGCCTTATGACTGCCGCCATAATAGGATTCAAGTGCCAGTATATTCATTCGACCATATTATGTCATGTTATTAGCCAAATCAAGCAAATAGGGGATTTTACTATCGATTATAGGGATTGTATTTTTTTATATTAAATGTTTTAGAACATGAAGATATTTTTAATTGGTATGAACAATTAAACATTACGTTAGTATGACGTTATATCTGAATATGCTTGTAGGCATTTGCTCAAAAACGATTCCTGTTATGCCTGAGACGAACGTTCGTAAAGAGGTGGAATTTAATAGCTCTAAAAGGGGGTATTGATATGTGGAGAATAGCAGCGTCTTTTTTACTTATTTTGCTGATTGTTATTTCTGCATCTTTGGTTTCAAATCATTTATGGGACAGCCAAGGTGAGCAGCAGCCGGACAATATAACAGTAACTATAAGTGATGATATGACAGTTGCCGAATTTGGACGGAAATATAACCTTGATAATCCGGCCCTAAAAAAAATCTTCGAACTTACATCTCCGAGTGAACTGAGGAAAAAAGTTGTTGATTTTGAGATGAGTTCCGACCAGTTAAACAAAAAAGTAAACCGGGTTGTGGCTCTTGAGGCCGAGCAGGCTTCTAAAAACTGGATTAAGATTCCTCTCAAAGGCGCATTATGGATTATTTTTCTTGTAATTGTCTCCGAAATGTTAAGAAAAAGAAAAATTCTCTCTAATAACAGGAAATGGATATATGCCGCGGCAGTTGTCGTGTTCGGAGTCGTCTTGGGAAGCGATCCAAGCCCGATGGGTACAGTTAAAGATGCCATTGTCCTGTTCGGCTCGAAAAGGATTATTTTTCCGCCACGGCTGATTGCTTTTTGTATATTTCTTTTAATGGTTGTTTTAGCAAATAAATTTATCTGTTCGTGGGGCTGCCAGGTTGGAACGTTGCAGGATTTAATATTCAGGCTTAACAGGGACTCCAAGGACAGAAAAGGATTATTCGGACAAATTAAAATCCCGTTTATAATTTCAAATTCCATCAGGATAATATTTTTCCTGGCATTGGTAGTTTTAGCATTTATATGGGCGATGGATATTGTCGAGCATATTGATCCATTTAAGATTTTTAAGCCCAAAACGATAGGGGCCGCTGGAGGTTTATTTATAGGTTTGATTCTAATTATCAGTCTTTTTGTTTACAGACCCTGGTGTCACTTCTTCTGCCCGTTCGGCCTTATCGGATGGCTGGCGGAAAAGATAAGCATTTTCAGAATAAAAGTCGATTACAATAAATGTATTTCATGTCAGATGTGCTCGAAAGCATGTCCTTCGACTGTCATGGACGCGATTTTGAAAAGAAACAGGATTATACCGGATTGCTTTTCCTGCGGGAACTGCATCGAAGTTTGTCCTGCGGATGCTATATCTTTTACCACGGGAAAGCGAGAAAAACCCCCTGAGGGTAAATTCTCCGAACAGACTCAAACAATTCAACTGGAATGATGTGTTTCTGCCAGTAAACAGTCCATTCACTCCTGGTCTTGTGGAGTATTCTTTACTTTACTTTTTTCCTCATAACGTTCCAAAGGTCTGGCCAATTTGGCGAGACCAATCAAGACAGCGATTGCAATAAGAGTCGTTATTAACGCCAGTCGATAAAAGTGTGCTCCGCAGGCCATTCCGATACTCGACACAAGCCATATAGTCGCCGCCGTAGTTAAACCATGGACGCCGCCTCTGTCCTGAATAATCGCACCGGCACCCAGGAAACCAACGCCGGTAACGATTTGGGCTGCTATTCTTGTGACAGAACCCTCAGCTCCGGTTGCCATCTGTCTGGAAATTATCGTAAAGACCGCAGCCCCAAGGCATATCAATATATTAGTCCGAAGTCCGGCGGCTTTACCGCTAAGCTCTCTTTCCAACCCGATTATCGCTCCAAAGATTGTAGCTAAAATCATACTGAGCGCATCTTCCGACCAAATCATAGCACTACCTTTCAATTAATGTTTCATCGACCTTCATACCAAAATGTCTGCCGGCCTTTTCTATATGTGCTAAGACTTTATCGCCCGACTTTAGAGACGTCACAGAAATGGCCTTACCATCCGGTTTTACAAGTCGGATAGTTTCTGCATTTTGCATAACAAGGCTGACCGGATGTTCTTCCACCAACGCTTCAATAAGCATCATCGGCCGTTTTTCGATTTTATTTCTTCCGAGATAAGCGATTTGAG
>CAZMWN010000087.1:0-12419 GCA_964569935.1 uncultured Pirellulales bacterium | reverse complement strand
ATAACGAACACTCCTTGTAAATTGGGGCATTATAACCTCTCGCCAAGTGTCCGTCATCTTTTCAGCAACTCAGGTAGTGTCCTGATTTGATGCAAAGGAATATTCAGCTATTTCATTCTATGAAATAGCTAACAAAAAAATGAAATGCTTAACCTATTTAATTATTTGAACAAATCGGAATGTGAGCCTGCCCTGTCTGTGGTAAGTGAGACCTGCAGTGCCTGCATCGAGCAGACTTGAATTAAGCCCGTTCGCCTTGAGAATAGCCGATGTCAAATCGCTACTTTCGAAAAACTACGGAGTTGTTTTGGCCTTGTCTTTATCTTTTTCTTTGTCTTGGTTTTTGATTACCTCAAGCAGCTCAATCTCGAAGATGAGCGTGGAATTGGGCGGAATGCCCGGTCTTCCCCTTTCTCCGTAAGCCAGATTTGCAGGAATGTACAACTCCCATTTGGAACCTACTTTCATGAGCTGCAGAGCTTCCGTCCAGCCTTTGATTACTCCTGTAACGCCAAACTCGATAGGCTTATCACGCTTATAGGAACTGTCAAACTCCGTGCCGTCAATCAAAGTGCCTCGGTAGTGAGTTTTCACCTTGTCCTCGGCCGTGGGTTTCTCTCCGGTTCCTTCTTTGATTACTTTATATTGCAGACCGCTCGGCAATACCTGCACACCTTCCTTGGCCTTGTTCGCTTCAAGAAATGCCTGTCCTTCAGTGAGGTTCTTTGCGGCCAGTTCTGCCCTTACAGACGCCTGTTTCTCCTTCAATTGCTGCCGGAAATCCGTTATTAACTTCTTGCTTTCGTCCGCACTAAATGCCAATTCCTTGCCTGCCATTATATCTTTGAGCCCCAATATCAGCGGCTCGATATCAATCTCGATTTTCTGCTTCGTAAAATTCTGTGCTATCTGCGTCCCGATAACATAGCTGACCTTCTCCATTTCTGTCTTTAGTGAAATCTCTTCGCCGGTGGCAAGTTGTTTTTTCATCTGCTCGATCTCTAGGTTATTTGCCTCTAACTCGGCCTGGAGCTCGTCTATTTTCATTTGTTGCGTTTCTTTTTGGGTTCGCAACTCCTGCAACTCCTCGTCACAGCCGCTTACCAACAGGACACAGGCACACACAATAACAATCGCTAAAAATTTGACAATTCGCATCGTTTAATCCTTTCCAGGAAGATTGAAAATATTTTTCTGATCGTTCCTAAAATCCTTGAGACCTTTAATTCATAGACTATACAAAAAACCGGAAATACACGAAAGTGTTTTTACTCAAATTTCCGGAAAACTTTGAAACGATGATTAACGATTGTTTATCGGTGACGGGGATGTCTCTCTGATGGCACGCGATAAGCTCCGGCGCTCTAAGTTCAGTGTAACAAAGAAGTTCGGGACAAAAAAATTGGGTCCGTCCTGCCGGTTTATAAGATACAACAAATAGGAGAATTTTCTTGCAAACTCTTCTATGCAGTATAATATGCGATCATACTCTGAGGTTTTTTCCTGTTGAAAGCGTGCCATTAATAACTCGATTCTGCTGCGATGGGATTTTAGTTGAGACCGGAGGGATGAACAAAGCGAGAATGTTGACGTAAGAACAGCGATACGATTTTCTTTGACAGGCATAGCCGTGAAAAATGATAGTTTAATCGGATAGGCGGTAAGTTGTATGAGTGCAGGATTATCTTTAGATAATATCGAAGGCGTATCCATCGTCTTGTGCGGACAGGCGGGCCAGGGCATTCAGACGGTTGAGTATCTTTTGACGCGAATCTTCAAACTCGCCGGTTATAACGTCTTTGCGACGAAAGAATACATGTCACGCATTCGCGGCGGAGTGAACTCCACACAAATCCGGATAGGGTCGGGGCCCGTCCGGGCTTCTGTGAGTCGGATCGATATTCTTATCCCTTTGAACAAAGGCGCTCTACAACGTCTCGAACCAAGGATTTCTGACCGGACGTTTATATTAGCGGACAAAGAGATTATCGGCGCCGATATCGGACAAACCGGGCACAAGTTTTTCGACCTGCCGTTTACCGGGACGGCTTCCGAAATCGGCAACAAGATTTATTCAAACGTTGTTGCCACCGGTACGATAGCCGCTCTTTTCGGAGTCGAATTTCAGGCGGCGAGCAAGTACGTCGAACAGTTCTTCTCTGCGAAACCCGAAGATGTCGTACGAGAGAATCTTGCCGCTTTGAAAAAAGGCTTTGAACTCGGCGCCGGTTTGGCTAAATCATCTAAAATCGATTTTAATATTACCGGTGACGCCGGCGTTCAGGAGCAGGTTCTTATAAACGGCAGTGAATCGGTGGCCCTCGGCGCCGTTGCCGGTGGATGCAATTTCATCGCTTCCTATCCTATGTCACCGTCAACGGGTGTGCTGGCATTTCTTGCCAGGCATGCGAAGGAGTTCGGCATTGTGGCCGAGCAGGCCGAAGATGAAATCGCTGCTATCAACATGGGTCTCGGAGCCTGGTACGCCGGGGCACGGGCGATGGTGACAACTTCCGGCGGCGGCTTTGCCCTGATGACCGAGGGAGTGAGCCTGGCCGGTATTCTCGAGAGCCCGATGGTCATTCACCTTGCGCAGAGACCGGGTCCGGCGACCGGGCTGCCGACAAGGACCGAACAGGCCGACCTCGAACTGGCTCTTTACGGCGGGCACGGCGAATTCCCACGAATCATATTTGCCCCAGGAACGATTGACGAGGCCTTTTACCTGACTCAAAGAGCATTTAATCTGGCCGATAAATACCAGGTGCCGGTCTTAGTGCTCACTGACCAATATTTAATGGATTCGTATTACAATACGGCCGCCCCTGATTTATCGCAGATAAAAAATGAAAGGCACATCATACGGACCAAAAAAGATTATCAGAGATATGCATTCACCAAGAGCGGCGTCTCGCCGAGAGGCGTGCCCGGTTTCGGAGCGGGATTGGTTGTCGTTGACAGTGACGAGCATGATACGGCCGGTCACATCACAGAAGATCTCGATATAAGAATCAGGATGGTTGACAAAAGGCTCAAAAAAGGAAAATCCCTCGGAAGTGACAATCTCCCGCCTGAATTTACCGGGCCCAAGAGTTACAGGAATCTTGTTGTGTGCTGGGGCTCGACATATAACATCGCAGCCGAAGCGGTGCGGAATCTCGGCAGTGACGATGTGGGATTGTTGCATTTCAAACAGGTGTACCCATTGCCGGATGAGACAATTGATTATTTGTCTAAAGCTAAAAAGACGATAATTGTGGAGAACAATGCCACTTCGCAATTTGCAAAATTGATAAAGCTCCAAACAGGAATCGACATCGAAGACAAAATCCTCAAATATGACGGCCTGAGTTTTTGTGTCGAAGAGTTAACGAAAAAGCTGAAAGATGTATTGAATTAGGGACAAAGCTGTGGATGCTCAAATTTTTGATATGAACGATATTGACATTGCCTGGTGCCCCGGGTGCGGCAATTTTCCCATTCTCAAAATATTAAAGCAGACCCTGGCACGGCTGCAAATTAAGCCGACAGACCTTGTGCTTGTTTCCGGGATCGGCCAGGCTGCCAAGATACCCCATTATTTCGGGACGAACGTTTTCAACGGATTGCACGGTCGCGCTCTTCCGGCGGCAACGGCCATAAAGGCTGCCAATCCGGAGCTGACTGTGATAGCTGAAAGCGGCGACGGTGACATGTACGGCGAGGGCGGCAATCATTTCATCCATACGATACGCAGAAACCCCGATATCACGAACATAGTTCACAACAATATGGTTTACGGCCTGACCAAAGGCCAGGCTTCGCCGACCAGCCAAAAGGGTTTTGTCACTCCGGTGCAGGTCAACGGCGTCTTCCTCGAACCGTTCAATCCGCTGGCCGTGGCAATCGCGCTGGATGCGGGCTTCGTTGCAAGGGCCTTCGCCGGTGACATCGAGCAGACATCTGATATCCTGGAAAAGGCAATTAAGTTCAAAGGCTATGCCCTCGTGGACATATTTCAGCCGTGCGTCTCATTCAACAAGGTGAATACGAACCAGTGGTTCAAAGAACACACGTATTATCTCGAGGACCACGACCCGTCGGATAGACAGAAGGCTTTCGCGAAAGCAACAGAAACCGATCGGTTGCCGCTCGGCGTCTTTTACTTAAGCCCTTCAAAGCCGTCTTTCGAAGAAAATGCAGGTGTTTATCGGGAAGAATCAACTGCTCTGTATGAACGTGAGCCGGACATGAAAAAACTGCAATCTTTGATCGACACCTTCAAGACTTTGCATTAAAAAAAATTCCACATTAAAGTTTTGAGCCCCTTTGCAAACACAAGCCGTTGTGCGTGGTCACTGCGAGCGAAGTACAGACAAGCCGATCCAGCACCAATTGAACGCTCGCCTGACATGGTGTTACCGATAGACAAAGGGTGTATAACTTGGGGCAATTGGTGCGGGACGACCGGCGGATTTAAGCTCACTTCGTATTGAAATAGCTCAAGTTCCAATCATCGAGCCACTCGATAGTAAAAGTCCCATCGGGACTGATTTTAAATGGCAGCCAGACGTAGCGAGAGTCACTAAGCCGCCTCGGCGTCCAGCGGTCGGCCATGAAGATAAAACAGCCCGGCTTTCCGGAGACAGGCAACACACACGTGCTCTGTGTCCGGAACGTTATCTCTGCGTCGGGACCGATACAGGGATTACCGTTTGTTTTCCAGGGCCCGAGGATATCATCGGCCATGGCATAGTCGGCGGCGTTGGGACGCCAACCCGTACAACCCGATGTGATAAGATAGTACCGGTCCTTGAACCTGAACGGAGCCGGTGCTTCGCGATACTTGCCGACAAGCACCCTGGCCCAGGTCTTGTTCTCTTCCGCCGGCGTTTCTGGGGCCGTAAACTCGTCGTTGAGCCTGACAATATACAGTGACGCATTGTCCTCGGATGCGTAAAATGTGTAGGCGCGACTGTCATCGTCGACGAACAGATTCATGTCACGATATGTGCCGCCGAACTCCTCCTGCCGGTCGGGGTCGTTATCCTCGTACTCGAAGTCGTGCTTGACGGGCCGCATGTGAGTAAGAAAGGTAAACGGACCGGCAGGCTGGTTGCTAACGGCAATCCCCGCCCTGGCGAAATGATAGCCCATTTGCTCAAGGTGCATCCACATTACATACTTGCCTGTGCGTGGATTGTAGATGACCTTGGGCCTTTCAATGAAAGACCTGTCGCGGATATCCGAAGGTAGCGCGCTGTGCGGTAGCGCAACGGCTTCATACTTCCAGTTGTACAAATCTTTCGAGCTGTAGCAGGAAACTCCGGTTCGTTCCCTCGGTGTTCTGTCTTCGCCGTACCAATAGTACGTATCTTCGCGGACAAGAACGCCTCCACCATGTGCCTGAATGGATTTACCGTCGGTGTCCAACCAAACTTCGCCGGGAACGAAGCGACTGAGTTTAGGTTGTTCTCCGGAGGGAGTCCCTATGGCTGTGCCGGAGCGTTGACTATCGACAGATTGGCTCAAGGCCGTGGTGAGTATGATTAAGTAAGTGATTAATTCCATGTTCTCGCCTCCTCATGTTATAACTGTATGGAGTTCTTTGAAATTATTTGGCGGCATATCCTATATTAAATATTATCTCTTCAGAAAAAATGACATAAAAATAAGCGTTTTTCCTCTGTTTTCGTACAAAAATTCCGGATTTTGAAAAATTTTATCAAAATTGTGAAGATAAATGGCGTTCACGAGCGTCTATATATAAAAGAACGAGTTTCGGTAAAGTTATAGAAACGGTTAAGGAAGCCGGCAATGGATTCACAAGATATAATCAAAGTAGGTCACAAAGCAAAGCGTGAGACGGAGGCCTTTATCAATCGCCACCTCGATGACCGCGCGAAAGGCTGGCCGAAACTCTGCCTTTGCCGTTCTGCCAACACCTGGACCGAACAGCGGCGAGAGCCCCAAAAAACCAGCGGCTATTAATAATACAAGCCACAGCCGCGCGTTTCCCCCGGCAATAAACAGCAACCTGGCATTTGCTTTAGCTCGCCGAATAAAGCGACCGTTTCCAATTCAACGATTAAGAATTCGGAAAAAGATGTAAATGATCGATGACGTAACGCCAAGCAGGAAGAAAACGTTTAGTGACATTATACTTAGACGCTGACGTAAAAGCCAACGGTCGCGAGTCCGGAAAAGCTTATCACGGCGCCGGCCATCCTTTGCCTGCAACGCGGATGCACGAAAATAATTACGTTTCATGTCGGCGTACAGGCCTATAAGCCCGGCGAAAACGGCAAGACCGGTGGCAATTAATCCCGCTATGGCTGAGATAGTTTGTATTCCAGGTTGGGCCGCATCTTCCATCGCCGTTAACGCGATGAAATACACAGCCAGCAGGCCTGTAGAAAATGAAAGAAGAAGCTTGTGTAGCTGTTGCGAGGATTCGCGAGCACGGTCGTGGAGAATCTGTGCAAGTCTCTCATCGCCGGACCGCTTATCAACCGGCGGGCCTTGTATGTTCGGCTTTTCAGTCATATTCAACTTGTTCCCTTTCATTGTCATGCCAATATTAAGAATTACAGCTTTACCCCTCTCTTGCCTCTACTGCTGGTCCAGGGGCTTCTTACTGATCAACACTCAACCGCTTTGTCTGCTGCGCCTGCGGCGTCGCTGTTTTTGCTTTCGAATCTTGTCCGCCTTTAATGCCGCCGGACTTTTTCTGCCTAACTGCTCATGTTCGAGCAGCTCGCACAATCGCTTCCGGGCATAGTAGCGATTCAGCCCTTGTGAGCGTTCCCGCTGCATCTTAACTTCCAGGCCGCTCGGCAAATGTTTCAGATAAACACAGCTTGCTGTTTTATTAACTTTCTGCCCGCCAGGCCCGGACGAACGAACATATCTTTCCTGTATGTTCTCTTCTCGCAGTTCCAGCCGCGCCATTCTTGCCTCAAGCTCTTCCTGCTTTTTCTGCGTTACTCCGAAATTCATTTCTGATGCCGCCTTTGCTGTTTAGTGTTATCCGGAAATCTACAACAGCAAAACGGCATTCGCAAGGAAAAAAAGATAGCGTATTGCGTATATCACGAATAGAGGCGAGTGTGGGATTTGCTCACTTGGGGAAGTTTATAGCGGCGAATTGGCCGTGATATTTTTTAGCGGCGTTGTCGTAGGCTTTTGCGGCGTCGATTTCATTTTCGAACGAGCCTAAGTAAATCCTTTTTCCCTTAAAGCGGATGCGTGCCCGCCAGCGTTTCATGTCCCTTGCCCAATCGACGCCTTTATATTTCGAGCGTGACGGCCGATTGAACTTGCGTCTGTTCCAGACGTTCTGGAAAGGAGTTGCCGGTCTCAGGTTTACCTTGCGATTGTCCAGGCCGTTGTGATTGATATGGTCGCAGCGCATGCCGTCCGGGATGTCGATGACCAGATGGTGCATATAGGCGTTTCTTCGCGGCTCGGTCTTGCCGTTGGTCAGTGAGCGGACGGCGTACCATGTGTGTACGCTTTTCTGGGCGTACCATTTATGGATTCTAAGCCGGTCGTAATTTTCCGGGTCAACGATGGCGAAATTGTGCCTTGTCAGCGGGATTTTTCGAAAGGCATAGCCGTAGCGGATTCGCCGATACAAAAGTATCAGGAAAAGGATGGGTCTATCCAGCCGACTTGGAATTTTTACGACAACTTCGATAACACCCTCCGCAGGGATAAGTGAATTAGAGAATTGGGGAATTAGTGGATTGCGAATTAAGTTTTAATACCTCAATTAACCAAAAAATTTATGAACTAATAAACTACCTCCCCCCATAATTGGATAGGCTTGCGCATTTGATGCGAAAAAAAGCATGTTTTTAAACAGAGCCGGGAGCGTAAGCGACTGGTAGAAAACAACTTAAAAAATTTTTCAAAATTTCCATTTTTGTTCACAGGTATGTGCGCAAACGTGCGCGCAGAAAGCCTTTTTCCCGCCCGTTTTGGGTCCATTTGACTACGTTTAGGATAAACTGTGCCGAAGGGACGGTAGTCGGTAGTCAGGCGACAGAGCTGCGACAGTTGTGGAGCGGAATCGGTTATTACGGATTGTCGGTTTGTCCGCCGGTGACTTCCAGGAATTGCGTTTCCAGGCTGCGGCCTTCGGTCAGTTTGCGTAGTGCAATGTCCATCTTTAGAACGCTACGCAGAATCGCTGTAATGACGGTATCCTGATCGGTGTCATCGCCGGATAAATCAAGTTTCACAAGATACTCTGCCGAGCCTTTGTTTTGACCGGCGCCCTGAGGTGACGTCATTTTTATGCTGCTGACGCCCTGAATTGAATTGAGCCGTTCAAGCTCGCTATTTTGCAGCGGCCGTGACAATGAAAGATTATATTCGCGGTCGGCACGCGTGATCTCATCCACCGAACCGGTCAGAACCAGATTGCCAAGGTCTAAAATCGCTACATGGTCGCACAGTTCCTGTATCTCGGCCAGATTGTGGGAGCTGACGATGATGGTTGCTCTTTCCTGTAGCTGCTTGATTAAATCTCTAATCTGTCGAGCACTGGCCGGGTCGAGTCCTGCGGTAGGCTCATCTAGGAGAATAACTTCCGGATGTCCGAGAAATGCCTGAGCGATACCCAGCCGTTTGACCATACCGTGAGAAAGAGAGCCGACCCGCCTTTTGGCGAACGATTTGAGCCCGACCATGTCAAGGCTGTTAATCACTTCTTCCTGGGCCTGTTTCTTTGTACTGCCGGCGAGCAGTCGGAAAAAAACGAGCTGGTCCAGGATGGGTACATTACGCTGGAACTGGGCATCCTGTGGCAGAATGCTCAAGCGTCCCAGTAAAGGATAAATGGTTCGCGTGTCGATGCCGAGGACCTCAATTGTGCCGGCATCGGCCTTGAGGAAATCGGCAACGATAGAAAAGAGCGTTGTCTTTCCGGCACCGTTGGGTCCGAGCAGGCCGAAGATGGAATGTGACGGGACCCCGAAGGAAACATTATTGAGGGCCTGAATACGTCCAAATCTTTTTGATAATCCTTTTATGGAAACAACATGGTTCATTTTAAAACCTATATATCGCGCTTCTCAAATCGGTAATATCCCAGCATCAGAAACACCGCCGTGTAAACAAGGCACGCCAGCACTGCACCTGCCCAGTGGGCCGGCGCCGGATGGAGCAGGTGACTTTGCCAGCCCCACGGCAGAGCGTATAAAAGATATTTTGCCGGTTTCCATGCAATGCTGCCGGCAAGTGCCAAAAGCAGAACTCCGGCGATGGCCACCTTCGCCAGGATCAGCGAGAGAAACGGTGAATCCACGGATGCAGAAATCAACGAACACAAAGCGATGTAGGGTACCATGAGAATCGATAGAGCAAGAAATCCGCACGCGGCCCAGCCGACTAATGCCATAGCAGGGTAGATTCTGGTCTTGACACCGAGGTAGAATGTAATCGTAGCAACGATTATTGCTATGACCACGGTCGAAAAAATGACGGCGCCGAGGAAACGGCCGAAATAAATGTTGCTGCGTTCGGTTCTGAGCAGCAGATAACGCAGGCCGTGGCTCTGGATGTCACCACTGACTTGGTTATATGCAAGGAAGGAAATGACAAAAGGCATGCCGAAGAGCAGCACAAGGAAAATCGCTGACAGTAGAGCCGGCTTTTCTTCGAGTAGAAAACGCGTCCATGGATCGAAATCGGTGTCGGTTTGCATTTGACCGGTCATGGAAGTTTGGTCCTGATTGTTCGTATAAGACCTTTGTTGTACCGCGCTTTCTTCGATGATTTCCTTCATCGATTTTTGTCCTAAGACCCATTGGGAAATGGGTTGGCCTATGTTGATAATTGTGTTCCTGATGATAAGTGGATCTGTTTGGCCCATTTTACTTTTTTGCTGAGCCATTAATTGTTCAACGGGCATGATTAAAATATGAGCCACGGAAAGACCGAAGACCAATGCAATCAGCAGGTAGACCAGTCCCGAACCGCTCCGCACCGCATATCGGCTCCAGTATAGACTGATAAGGCGAATATGATTGATTGCGAGCGTTTTCAACTTCATTTTATATCGAGTCCCGAATTACCCGGCTTAGTTAGTCAGGTCTTCCTTGAATGTCGTATTCAACAGTATCAGTGTCAGTATTGGATAAATCAGTCCGACCATGGTCATGATATGAAAACCTCCGCCCATTTCGGACGGGAACATGAAACCGGAGGCGATGCTGTTGACAATCGTAACAATGGCATAGGCATTGCCAAGGCCCCAGCCCAGAAATTTTTTCTGCTTGAGATAGCCGATTCCCGACAGGAGCAAAAGCACGCTTATTATTATTGAAAGGGCGAAAATAAAGATGAACATAGGGAGCCCCAGGTTTTGAAATGCCTCAAACTGGGTGCTTTGAGCTTCATTCATATCGTCCGTCGGGATTCGTCCAACGAAAGCAAAAAAAGCGGCCAAACCGAGAAGGCCAAGCAGATTCCAGCCGGAAAAAATGAAATTAATCACTGCAAGAGCCGTCAAACCACCGGGGCGTTTCTCCTGATTCATGGTTCTGTCCTTTCCTGTTTCTATACGCCTTTGGCATCCCTTTTCTTCATTCATTTTGAAAAAAAAGTTTAACGTCCCGAATAATTATGTAGCCGCCAACCGGGCACTGTGGTCGGGACGAGCGGTCTAGGCATATCATTTATAGCTGTTTCCCGTGACTTTCGGGTTAAAAATAACACAAAGGAAGTGGGAGTTGCAAGAAAAATATTCGTGTTGCGTATTGGGGTTCTCGATTCACGATGCACGAAGGAAGAGTACAGGGCACAAGTGTTGAAGGATGGATAGTTTTTATGCCATTGCCGAAATTATTAGTTCTGTTTTCTAATAGCCATGTCAAGAGTGTTAGAGATGTTCTGTTGAAGGAGCTTCGTGATAATAATATCTTCTTGTCTTCCACTGACGCTGACCCTTATAAATGAAAGGTCTTTGATGATAGATATTGCTTCAACTGTCACTTCGAAACCGGACGGAGAAAGGCCCGTGAAAATGTATCGGCCTGACTTTTTGTCCTGCTGCTTCAGATTAATATCAAGTTGTTTAAAGACACGTGTTATTATCTTGGGCAACCGGCTGATATCTATATCGGCTTCCCAGCTTGTGCTTTGTATCCCGGCGTTCTGTGGAGGCAGTACGGGCCCTGTCTGCTGTGGGGGAACTTCAACCTCTTTATTACCGGAACATCCTAAGAGACCGATGGTCAAAACTATCATAAATAACGGCTTAAAATATTTCATTTTAATCTCCCTTATCAACAAACATATTAGTAAATCCGGATTTTGTCGATTTGCACATTATATAGCACAGGCCTTCAATTCCATGAAACCAAGAAAAATCCAGCAGATGATAGTGGGCACAAAGTTGACGATACACAGAATTTGTATCCACCTCCTGCGGCTGTTCAGGGACATCAGGATTAGAATAACACAAATCGCAAAAAGGAACAGACTAACGATGGCCAAAGGAGTATGTGGCAATTTGCCGGCATTCGGCCAACCCACCGCCAGCAGTCTGGCCCAGGGCCCGAACAAATTTGCGATGGAGCCGAAAATGCAGGTCGAGACACTGATGTAATCGGGGCGGTCAGAAAAGTGTAGCAGCCCGGCGAGCAGGCCAGCACCAAGCCAGAGCACCAGGTATATTATAGCAAGCTTGTGTTTTGCTATGGTTGCTTTTGCATTTCTTTCCACCATAATGTCGTCCTGTAAAAGATATCGATGATAAGTCTGATTTTACACCAACCAGCGGTCGATTGCAAAGGCTAACTGTTCACACCAGGAGCCCGGCCCTGAGATGCGATTGCAGTGTTCCATGTAGCTTCGCTCTGAGAGCCGGAACATGTCCCGGCCAGAGGCACGGATTTTCTAATCTTTATATGAGTGACTTCCACCATGGATTGCCGAGGTTTTTATTTATCAGCTCGAATCGCTGCCGGAGGCACAGGTGCACATGCAGCGGGTCCGGCATGGTATTGGTGACATAATCCAGTAGCCTGTCGGCCGAGCTGGTCGCGACGTGAGTCCGAGTGTCGGACGAGCCGTAGTAGATGAAGACCCGGCCGTCGTCGCGGGCAATCCAGCCGCTGGTAAAGAGCACGTTGGAGACATCGCCGACGCGTTCCTCGCCCTGCGGGCTCATGAAATAACCGCCGGGCCTGGCGATTACCTTCCACGGTTCTTTCAGGTCCGTCAGGAACATGTACAGCACGTATCGGTAGCCGGCGGCGGAGTCGCGCACGCCGTGGGCCAGGTGAAGCCAGCCTTTTTTCGTCTTTATAGGAGTCGGGCCCTGCCCGTTCTTGCCTTCGGTGATTGTATGGTATATGCAGCGGTCGATAATCACTTCCTCGGCGATTTGTGCGTTTTCGATATCCTTGCACAGCCCCCAGCCGATTCCC
>CAZMWN010000086.1:0-12447 GCA_964569935.1 uncultured Pirellulales bacterium | reverse complement strand
GGGACCGGTAATTGGATTATCTTATTTTCAAAGAGCAAAAAGTACTATTATCAGGCTGTCCGATGTATGTCAAATAAAAAAAGATATTTTTTAACGGGCAGACAAATCTTTTGTTTACCGATTAAGATTTTGTTGACTGTGAAAGTGCCCTTGAGCATTACAAGAAAGCGGATAAGCGACAGGGTCCCACAATGATTTGTTGAAGACCAGATCGGTTTATGTTTATGAGTGTGTGTTTGGTTCAAACATTCTCCCGGATAATTTTTGCACCGAGCGGATTTAGTCTTCCTTCGATTCTTTCGTATCCTCGGTCGATATGGTAAACCCTGTTAACAATTGTTGTACCTTCAGCAGCCAAACCGGCCAGAACCAGCGCCGCCGATGCCCGTAGATCCGATGCCATGACCGGAGCTGCTATTAGTTTTTTAACACCGGCCACAATTACCACCTGTCCTTCTTTACGCAGGTTCGCCGCCATTCGAGTAAGTTCTGCGACGTGCATAAACCTGTCGGGAAAAATCTTTTCAATTACGACACTATTGCCCTCGGCAAGTGAAAGCAGGGCCATAAACTGCGCCTGTAAATCAGTGGGAAAACCTGGATATGGCTGAGTTGTAATATCAGCCGGCTTGATTGTGCCCCGGCGGGCAACTACACAACCGTTATCCTGGGCATCAATCGTGACGCCGATATTTCTGAGCTTGTCAACAACACCCATCATATCATTAAGCCGACAGTTTTTCAGTCTCAGTTGGCTTGCTGTAATAGCGGCAGCGACCATAAAAGTACCAGCTTCGATTCTGTCAGGAATCACTTCGAACTCAATTGGGTGCAATTGTGTGACTCCTTCGATAGTCAATCGTGGTGAGCCGATTCCAGTTATTTTTGCCCCCATTTTATTCAGAGCATTAGCCAAATCTGTGATTTCCGGCTCACAGGCGGCTGATTCAATCACAGTTTTACTTTTTGCAAGCGTTGCCGCCATCAACACATTTGCGGTGCCGAGTACAGTTGAGCCGAAAGGCCCTCCCATAAAAATCTCCTTGCCTTTCAAACTATTCGGGGTCTCAGCAATGATGTATCCGTTTTTAAGATGGATTTGTGCACCAAGGGCCTGCAGACCTTTAAGGTGGAGATTGACAGGCCTGTCACCAATTGCACAACCTCCGGGCATCGATACTTCCGCTCTGCCGCAGCGGGCAAGTAATGGCCCGAGTATGCAAATGCCAGCCCGCATTCTGCGGACAATCTCATACTCACCCACCGGATTGTCAATTACAGTCGAGTCTATGCATAAATCATCATTATGATTTCGGCTGAGTTTACAGCCCAACTGGCTGAGAAGTTCGCCACATACGGAAACGTCAGAAAGATGGGGTACACTTCTGAGAGTAGATTTTCCGGGAGCTAAAATTGTTGCCGCCATGATCGGCAGGGCAGCGTTTTTTGAACCGTTTATTCTAACGCTGCCGGAAAGTTGAACCGGTCCTTCGATGCGAAATATGTCCATAATCTATTTCCCTTGAAAAGATTCGGCTAATGTAATACAAACAGGCTTTGTTTTCAAGGTCATGAAAAGATATATCTGTGAATATTCTTGAAATCATTAGAGAATTCGCAAGCTCTATAGCTTCAACAGACATGTATGTTTGTCTGGCGGGTTTTTTTCTCTTGGCCTGGTGGCTGCTGAAAACTTCCCTGGGTACAAAAGCTTTAAAAGATTCCGTACCCAGACGAAATAATATGCCTCTTTATTTGCCCTTTGTAATATTTTTTGCATCGTACTGGCTGGTTGGAATAGGAAACTGGCTCACTCTATGGTTTGTGGGTGATTTACAGAGTTGGATAAGCGTTTTCCTGGACAATCTTATTTTTTGTATTAGCGGATTAACAACAGCGGGGATTATTATCATTTTGATCAGGCCCTTTTTTGCCAGGGGTTTAAAGGGATTCGGATTAAATCTAAAAACCATCCATAAAGATTTTCCTGCTGCTTTTATCAATCTGCTTGCTATTTGGCCGATTGTAATGGTCGCAGTTTTGGTAACAATGCGTTTCGGCGAACTTTTCTATGGTCCGGAGTACCAAATGCAACGGCATGAGGGACTCGAAACGATAAACCAATATCCCCAGTTGTTGCCGCGAATATTTGTCGCAATTGTTGCCGTCGTTGTAGCGCCTTTGCTTGAGGAGCTGTTATTTCGAGGTCTTTTCCAGACAATGATACGCTCAGTTCTGAATATTAAATACGCAGCTTGGTTATCAATAGCAATCAGCTCCGGTTTATTCGCGATGATGCACTTAGAATTCTCGCACTGGCCGGCACTTTATGTACTTGGTTTGGGTTTGGGCTATTCATACGAAAAGAGCGGCTCTTTATTTCGACCGATTTTCATGCACATATTTTTTAACGCAACAAGCATAATATCCGTTTGGATTCAATAATTGACAGCGAAGCTGTCATCCTGAGCGAGGTCGAAGGATCCATGTTTCAATTCGTTACATATTCTGCACAAAAACGGCCTTATTACAAGCAAAATCCCCGTTTTGACTGAAAATTGTCCTTTACTCGCCACTCAGTTTGTCATTCCTTCGACAAGCTCAGGATAGTGCCTGAGCGAAGTGAAGGATATGGCCAGCGAATTGTTCTTTACACACATCGTTTATACACTCCGCATACGTAAAGCGCGTACGCGCTTTACGTATAAGCTTACTCTTATGATTATATTTCTGCTGGATTTTTTTCTTTTTAACAATAGAGTTTTTTGAGTCGAAAATGAGGGCGAAAAAACAAGTGAAATCCGGAAATTGTCCTTAACTTGCCACTCGTGATTCGTGGTTTGTGATTTGTGGTTCGTTATCCGTTTCTCAATTTTGTCATGCTATCCTTGGGACTCCTCACAGAGAACATAGTGAAGCATCTGGCCAACGAATTATAATCTCACCCATAAATCCCACAACAGCAAAACCCGCTGGGTAAACCAGCGGACTAAATATTTATTCCGTGAGATGGCGGCCTATGACCTATCTCATGGGGTGAATCAACTAATCCTATTTTTCCTTTTTCTCCTTCATGAGTATTTCGAGGTTCTTCCGAACAGTTAGGGTCTTCGGATGGTCCGGGCCTAAACTATCTTCAGAGATTTTCAGTGCCCTTCTTATCAGAGACTCGGCTTCGGAGATGCGGTTCGTATCCTTTAATAACCACGCTAGGTTGTTGAGGTCTCTTGCTACACTTGGGTGGTCGGGGCCGAATGAAGCTTCATCGATTTTCAATGCCCGGCGATACATAGGCTCAGCCTCAGATAATCGGTTCGTTGCCTGTAATAATCCCGCCAGATTGTTGAGGTCAATTGCTACATTCGGATGGTCGGGACCGAAGGATGCTTCATCGATTTTCAATGCCCGGCGATACATAGGCTCAGCCTCAGATAATCGGTTCGTTGCCTGTAATAATCCCGCCAGATTGTTGAGATCGATTGCTACATTTGGATGGTCGGGGCCGAAGGAAGATTCATCGATAGCCAATGCCCTTCGCATCAGCGGCTCGGCCTCGTAGAGACGGTTCGTATCCTGTAATAACTGCGCCAGGTTGTTTAGGTCTGTGGCTACATTTGGGTGGTCGGGGCCGAAGGAAGATTCATCGATTTTCAATGCCCGGCGGTACATCGGCTCGGTCTCGTAGAGACGGTTCGTAGCCTGTAATAACAGTGCCAGATTGTTGAGATCGACAGCTACCTTTGGGTGGTCGGGGTCGAAGGAGGCTTCATCAATTTCCAGAGCCCTTCGCATCAGCGGCTCTGCCTCTGGTAATCGGTTAGTATCCTGTAATAATTGCGCAAGATTACTCAAGCATGTTGCAACGGTGGGATGGTCTTGACCGAGTAGTTTCTCATTCAATGCCAGGACATGCCGGTAAAGGTCCTCGGCTTCATCAAATCGGATACGTTCCTTCAAGTAGAGACCAAGAGAATTCATAAGCCAGCCGGTGGGCTCTGGGATATTGAAAGCAGATGCTTGTTGTATGATGTGGTTAACATGGGATTCTACGTCGGTCCACAGTGGCCAGCTTCGAACGTCATTGGGCGGTGGGTCACTGGGAATATATGTTCTTATTAATTTAAGAGCCAGTTCGGTCCAAGATTTCTGCATTGAAGAGGGGATGGTCAGGCGAACAGAATCCTGAACGAGGCGGTGTACGATAAGTCTCTCTTGGGAGAGGTTGATCATGGACCAGTCGGCCAATTCGGCGAGTGCTTCGCGAATGTTAAGCTCATCATCGGGTGGCTGGATTTCCTGATATAAATCTTCTTGCTTGAGCAGGTCGAAACCTTTAGTCAGGACATCGGATTGGGATTGAAATAAGGCTGTGGGTATTGGATCAGGGGCCAGAAAGGAAGCCAGGCGCAGTATTGTATGGGCAACCGGATCGAGTCGGGCCTGTGTGGATGTCCAGGTGAAGAGGGTGGGCGAATCATAGCTAACTAATGTTTCATATCGCGCGAGTGTTTCGGTGCGGGATTTTTCGAATTCTTTCTGGTATTTATCGAAGGTAATGCGCATGCGATTGATATAGGCGGCGGCCTGTTCGAGGGCGACGGGTAGTCCGTCAAGGATTTCGGCGAGCTGTTCGGAGTGAATGCTGTCGTTCTTCGTTCGACTCCGTTTTGTTTTGGTGCTCAGTCGAAGGTAGGAGGCCGCATCTTTCTTATCGAGTTTGTTGACCTGCAGGTCGCCTATTTCGGAAGGCCAGTTGGACATGCGCGATGTTATTAGTACGCGGCCTGTGGTGAGTCGCGGGAGTAAAACCCTGTAGATGTACTGCCGGGAAGCATCGTCATCGACATTATCCAAGATGAGCAGCCAATCGTTTCGACGTGAAAGAGCGTCAATGACAGCTTCGACGATAAGGCCCTGGTCACGCTGTTTGAATTCGGGCAGGTTCAGCAAGTTCGGTGCGGCCAGAGCGGCTAGGTTGGTATTAAGCGAGAATATGGAATCAGCGATGACGAATAAGGCGGCGGAGTAGGTTTTATCGTTGAGAGATTGAAATGCATACTCGACAGCCAGTCGTGTCTTGCCAACACCGCCCAGACCGTGGATGGTGGCCGGTTGAGTGATAGCGGCAGATTTTGCGGAGGATAGTTGCTTATGCAGGCTTTTCAAGTTCCTTGTGCGGCCCTTGAGGAGCTTACCGATTGAGCCATATGGAAGGTTATGAATGGCACCTTCTGGAGGAGGCGGAGGAGGCATGGTTTCGGTTGGTTCTTTGGTGGTACGTTCCTTCTTCAATGATAACAATTTAAATAATCCACCAATTACAGCGATAGCGATAGCCACTCCTGCGCCAAATATAGCCGTCTGCCAACCAATTTCTAAGCTCTTAAACCATTCCATTCGGACACCTTTTCATTTTAAGGTATTGAACACGATGGGAAACCTGGATCGACAGCCATTGGTCTCAACCTTTCAGGGAAAGAGCAATTTCAAGATACATACCTTCGCTTTTTTGATTATAAGGTTTCGGCGGAAAAAATGCAAACTCGTTTTTGAAATCTAATAATGAACTAATTCGCTAATTCTCTAATATTTTTCGGGGCGAAAGCAGGGGGTTGCATATCAAATATATCTGTGGTATAAAGAAAGCTTAAAAGTTAAAATTTATACCTTAGGTAATTAAAAGCATGTCCTGAGTTAAATCGAAGGATAAAAACTGTGGAATCCCGAATATTTCGGGATGGCTTCATTAATTTTGCATTTTACACTTTGATTTTTACGTTTTTTCTATGGAAGTAGCAGAAATAAAAACAGCGATCACGGAATTGTCGGCCCGGGTGGAAAACATCCGGGACTGGCTTTGACTTAATCAATAAAAAGAACCAGATGCAGAAGCTGGAGTCCCGGATGTCCAAACCAGGCTTCTGGGACAATTCCGACACCGCCCAGTCGGTCGTGTCCCAATTGAGCGCACTAAAATCAGTTATTGAGCCGGTAGAGGAATTACTGCGTGAGGTTGAGGACATTCGTGAGTTGTTTGAATTAGCAATGTCCGAATCGGATAAAGAGGAATTGAGCCAGTTAGAAGGCCATCTAAGTGTTCTTGAAAAAAAATGCGAGCAGGTAGAATTAACCGGCCTGTTGTCAAGACCTGAGGATATGAAGAATTGCTTTTTTAGTATTCACGCCGGGGCAGGTGGTACGGAAAGCTGCGATTGGGTGAATATGCTGCTTAGGATGTATACGCGATATTTCGAGACGCACAAGTACAAGTTTCAGGAGCTTGATATAACCCCGGGCGAAGAAGCGGGAATTCGCTCGATTACATTGCAGGTCAGTGGGCCTTTTGCATTCGGCAAACTTTCGTGCGAGACCGGCGTGCATCGTCTTGTTAGGATAAGTCCGTTCGATGCAAATAAACGCCGTCATACGAGCTTCGCCGCGGTGGACTGTATTCCCGAATTTGATGATGATATCGACATTGAAATCGATGAAGATGATATCAGAATAGATTTTTATCGCGCCAGCGGGGCCGGTGGGCAGCACGTCAATAAAACCAGTTCGGCGGTCCGGATAACGCATGAGCCTACCGGAGTGGTTGTGCAGTGCCAGAACGAGAGGAGCCAGCATAAGAACAGGGCGCAGGCGATGAAAATGCTCAAGGCAAAATTATATATGCTCGAGCAGCAGAAGCGAGACGCTGAGATTGCCAAGCTGTACGGCCAGAAGGGCGAAATCGCATGGGGCAACCAGATACGAAGCTATGTTCTGCAGCCCTATCAGATGGTCAAGGACCATCGCACCGATTTCCAGAGAGGCAATGTGGAGGCGGTGCTGGATGGTGACATTGAAGGATTTATTGAAAGTTATCTGCGGCACCGGGCCAAAGCGAGCCAAAGTAAAAAGTAAGGATTGAAAACAATAGAGGCGAAAAATGAAACAGATTATCGATGTAAAGTTAAACACGCGGAATGTTGATTTCAGTGATTGTAAAACAGATGTCCTTGTCGTTGGCATATTTTCAGATGCTAAAAAGCTGGACCCATTGAATGCGCAGCTAAATAAAAAACTCGACGGTGCAATTGAGCGGCTGATCAAGTTGGGCGATTTCAAGGGAAAGGACAAGACCAGTGCCATCGTATATGGGAACGAGAAAATCGGTGCCAAGCGGATTTTGCTTTTGGGCCTTGACGAGAAGGAAAAGGCGACACTTGATACAATTCGCAAAGCGGCAGCAAATGCGGCAAAAAAGTCTGTAGAGATCAAAGCGAAAACTGTCAGCCTGGCCTTGCATAATGCCTTTGGCAGACGGTTTGATTTATCTGCGGTAGGGCAGGCTTGCGGCGAAGGGATATATTTTGGCAGTTTTATTTATGATGAGTTTGTTACCGAGAGTGTGGATGGACGATTGGATTCGCTTAGAGTAGAACTGGTTGAGCCTGATTTGGTGAAAATCAAAAAGTTGAAAAAAGGCCTTGCTGTCGGAGCGACTATCGGCAGGGCGCAAAGTTACGTCCGAACATTGGCGAACCGGCCGGGCAATGTGATATATCCGGCGAAATTAGCGGCAGCCGCTAAAGAAGTGGCTCGTAGCTCGAAGAGATTAAGCTGCACGGTTTTTAATAAGAAGCAGTTGACGGAAAAGGGTATGGGTGGCGTGCTTGCCGTCGGTTCGGGTTCACAGCACGAGCCGAGATTTATCATCTTGAAATATAGCCCCGCCAGTAGAGCTGCGAGCAAGCTTCCTGCGATTGGACTGGTGGGCAAAGCGATAACCTTCGATTCCGGCGGGTTAAGCATCAAACCTGCGGCGAATATGGATGAAATGAAATTGGATAAGACCGGTGGGATTGCCGTATTGGGGACAATGAAGGCTCTGGCGGAGCTGGAACTTCCCGTTAGGGTGTTCGGGATAATTCCATCGGCGGAAAACCTGCCCAGCGGATCGAGCTATCGGCCCGGTGACATTATTAACACGTTCAGCGGAAAAACAGTAGAGGTTCAAAACACCGACGCCGAAGGCAGAATGATATTGTGTGACGCTCTTGCATACGCCGTCAAACAGAAATGCGATATTATTATTGATATAGCAACGTTGACGGGAGCCTGTATGGTTGCCCTGGGTAAATATATGGCCGGGCTGATGGGTAACGATGATGAGTTGATTAAACGATTACAGAAGGCTTCTGATGACAGCGGCGAAAAGGTCTGGCCCATGCCGAGCGGGGATGAATACGCCGAAGAAATGAAAAGTAAAATTGCCGACTTGAAAAATATCGGCAGCCGGTGGGGCGGGGCCTGCACGGCGGCGGCTTTTTTAAGGCAGTTTATAGGTGAAGCAAAATGGGCACATCTGGATATCGCAGGAGTGGACCTGATTCAGAATGCATCGGAATTTTCAGCGGTAGGTTCGAGCGGTTTTGGAGTCAGGTTATTGACAACTTATCTTATTAATCTGGTGGACAAGAAAAAGTAAAGGTTTATTGAGGAATATATGCCGGCGAAGAAAAAAAATAAAAAAGTAGATACCGAAAGAATTGAAAAGGCGGTTAGGGAGATACTCTTGGCCGTCGGTGAGGACATTGAGCGCGAAGGCTTAAAACGAACGCCTCAACGCGTTGGGAGGATGTACGCCGAACTTTTAAGCGGGATGCGAGAGAAACCCGAGTTGCATCTTCGCAGTGTCTTTACCGAAAATTATGATGAAATTGTTCTGTTGCGCGATATTCCTTTCTACAGCATTTGCGAGCATCATTTGATGCCGTTTATAGGCTCGGCTCATGTCGCATATTTACCGACGGGGATGGTGCTTGGGGTCAGCAAACTTGCTCGTATCGTGGATTGTTTTGCCCGCCGATTGCAAACCCAGGAAAGACTAACGTATCAGATTGCCGATTTTCTCATGAGCAGACTCAAACCACTTGGTGTCACTGTTGTGCTGGAAGCTTCGCATAGTTGTATGACCATTCGCGGCATCAAAAAACCCGGCTCGATGATGGTGACTTCTGCACTTCGCGGAATATTTAAAAAAGATCCGAGAAGCCGAAGTGAAGTTCTGAGCCTGATGCATAAATAGAATGCAAGAAGGATTTTTTATGCATAGACTCACCAGGGGAGTGCGTTTTTCGATTAATCCCTTTCTGTCGGAAGAACCTGAGGGTGCTAATTCATTTGTATCCAGGCCGACGGGCGAGGGATTGGCAATATTCCTGGAATTATCTGTCGAACTTGCTGGTAAAGTGGATCCGGCTACAGGTTTTATTGTTAATGTGGCGGATATCGACGAGAATGTTCGCCTGTATGCGGTGCCGGTTTTTGTTGGTCGGATAAAGGGAGATTTCCGAAAAGCCAAACATGTCACGTTCTTCGCGATTGCAGAGCTTTTAGGGTCGGCATGGAATCAATTATGTGATAAATTTGGAGCGGCCCGATTGAGTAAATTGAGTTTGAAGCTGAATCCATCAAGGATTGTTGCGATAGACTCGAAGGATTTTAAAATGGTTTATTTTAGTGAAAAGTTTGAATTTGCGGCAACGCACACGCTCTGGAACAATGATTTTTCCAAGGAGAAGAATTTAGAGGTTTTTGGAAAATGTGCAAATCCAACAGGTCACGGTCACAATTATATCATAGAAGTCACGATAAAGGAGCCGGCTGGTAGAGATACATTTCATATCAGCGATTTTGAGGGCATTGTGGACAATGAGCTTATAAAAATCGTTGACCATAAGAACCTGAATCTCGATGTTGAACAGCTCGGCAAAACTAATCCCACTGTAGAAAATATAACAGTTTTCGCATGGAACAAGCTCTTTGGAAAGTTCGGCGACGCTTCGCTGCACTGTGTTACTGTTTGGGAAAACGATAAAACTTATTGCTCATACTATGGCTAAAACATCTGTAGTTTATACTTTAGGACCGAATAATTTATCGACTGTTTTACGGACTATAAAAAGTGTGCGGGTTATTTTGTTAGTTCGGGATTACAAAATCAGGTTGATAACTGCGAATTTATCGGCCTTTAGGGGTGCGCAATTCTTCAAAATAAACAGAATGTAAAATATAAAATTAAGTTCTGTGCCATATAAATCACAGTTGCTTGGAAACTGTTCTTGACTAAAGCTATGTTCTTTATTTGACGATACTTATGCTATAGCCGTACTGTCGGTCCGCCCGCAAAAGATAGATGTGAGCATTAACCGAATTATATTTGAATGGTATCAGTGCGACTGCAAAGAATCAGACTCGACAGATATATTGGATATCTGAGCAGGGCTGTTTAAGGTATTCATGCAGCCCACGGGGACAGAGTCTAAACAGATGAACTTGGGCCGTGGTATTCTTTTATCTTGATAATTTCCTAACAGTTATTATTCTTTGTAGATATTAAGGTCCTACAAGGGAAAGATATGAGAGCATTAGTTACGGGTGGTGCAGGGTTTATTGGATCTCATCTTACAGAGCGGCTCCTTGAAGATGGCATTAAGGTTGTGGTCATTGATAACCTCAGCACAGGTAGTTTGAAAAACATAGAAGCTGTCACAGACCGTCCTGGTTTTGAGTTTGTTGAAGGTGACATCCGAAATGCTGAACTGATCGAGCCTCTGATCGAGAAAAGCGATATGATATTTCATCTGGCTGCTGCTGTCGGCGTTAAGCTGATAGCTGAGGATCCCGTCCGTACGATAGAGACTAATATTGGCGGTACGGAATTAGTGCTGGATATCGCCAATAAATTCGGCATAAAGATTCTGATTGCCTCGAGTAGTGAAGTATACGGTAAGAGCGAAGCTGTTCCATTTCGTGAGGATGATGATATTGTGCTTGGCAGCACGAGCCTGTCACGATGGTCGTATGCCTGCAGCAAGGCAATAGATGAATTTTTAGGCCTGGCTTTCTACCAGCAGTACGGACTGGAAGTTGTCATCGGCAGATTTTTCAATACAGTCGGACCAAGGCAGACCGGCCAATACGGAATGGTCGTGCCTCGATTTGTTCAAAGCGCGCTTAACAATGAGCCGCTTACGATATATGGAACCGGTAAGCAAACTCGCTGTTTTTCTTATGTCGGCGATCTTGTTGAAGCGATTATTAGCCTAATGCATTACGAGCAAGCGGCAGGGAAAGTATATAATATTGGTTCTAACGAAGAGATTTCAATCGAGGACCTTGCGGATAAAATTATCGAAATGACGAACAGTCAAAGCAAAAAGCAATTTATCCCAATTGAGGTTGCTTACGGAAGGCCAATTGAGGATATGATGCGTCGCGTACCAGGCCTTGAGAGAATCAAAGAAACCGTTGGCTGGAAGCCAAAAACAAGTTTAGACGAAATGCTCCGGTTGGTTATCGAAAGTGAAAAATCTAAAACAGAAATATAACATTGCAATTTTCTTTTATCGGGGGTGAGAACTAATGAAAAAGGCATTGATTACAGGTATTACAGGTCAGGATGGCTCCTATCTTGTGGAATTTCTTCTGGAAAAAGGTTACCATGTTTGGGGTTTGATTCGTCGAAGTTCATCGTTCCATACGGGAAGAATAGACCATTTGTATAAGGACCCGCATGAAGAGACACGCCTTAGGCTGATTTATGGTGATTTAACCGACGGCGGTAATCTATCAACAATAATCAATGATGTTCAGCCGGACGAAGTGTATAACCTTGGTGCTCAAAGTCACGTTCGGGTAAGTTTTGATATGCCTATCTACACGGTCAATACCGATGCGCTTGGGACCTTGAGATTGCTTGAAGCAATTCGTTCGTGTGGCAGGCCGATTAAATTTTATCAGGCCTCCAGTAGTGAGATGTACGGCAAAGCCGCAGAATCACCTCAAACGGAAAAAACGCCGTTTTATCCACGAAGTCCCTATGGTTGTGCTAAAGTTTACAGTTTTTGGCAGACGGTGAACTATCGAGAAGCCTATGGCCTGTTTACATGCAACGGAATTTTGTTTAATCACGAATCGCCGAGACGCGGCGAAACGTTTGTGACCAGGAAAATTACCAGAGCGGCGACGCGAATTAAATTGGGTTTGCAGGACAAACTCTACCTGGGCAACATGGATGCAGAACGAGACTGGGGTTATGCCGGTGACTATGTCGAGGCGATGTGGCTTATGCTCCAGCACGATAAGCCCGACGATTATGTTATCGCCACGGGCGAGAGTCACTCTGTCAGGGAATTTGTGGAAGAAGTCTTTCGGTATCTCGATATGGACTGGCAACAGTACGTTGATATCGACAAGCGATATTTCAGGCCCAGCGAAGTTGACTTCCTGCAGGGCGATTCGAGCAAGGCGAAAACAATACTCAAGTGGAAGCCGAGGGTAACCTTTCAGGAACTGGCTCGGATTATGACCGATGCAGATATGAAAATCGCCGAGCGTGAAAAGATTATCGAAGAGCACGAAAGATAACAAGAAAAAATAACGGTCGTAACGATAAAG
>CAZMWN010000085.1:0-12462 GCA_964569935.1 uncultured Pirellulales bacterium | reverse complement strand
AGCCGGGTGTTCTGATGGATTTGATGATAGCCGCAGCCGAGCAAACCTTAACGGTACTGTTGGAAGTCCACCACGCAGATACTTTAATGGCTGTTCGCAGCCTTATAGGTTTTCCTAAAAAAGGATACAGCGTTCTTGGAATCAATAATCGAGACCTGACTACATTGCATGTGGATCTGAACACTACCAGTCGATTAGCGGGACTTCTGGATAACACAAATGAGCTGGTAGCAGAAAGTGGAATAAAAACACGAGCCGACGTGGAAAAACTAATGTCTGTCGGCGTAAGAGCCGTTCTGATTGGCCAGACGCTGTGTGAAAGCCCAAACATCGAAGAAAAATTCAAGGAATTATTCAACTAAAATTGCATTGTTTGTTTTGATTGCGAAATTCTCAACCTATAGTAAACTACAGGATAAAATCTATGCGAGGTTCGAGTACTATGAACATAATTCTCTATTTGCTGTTGGGCTTGATAGCCGGTATTTTTAGCGGGCTGATTGGCATCGGTGGAGCAATAATCATAATACCTGTGCTGGTTCTTTTATTTGGCATTTCACAGCATATGGCCCAGGGCACGACGTTAGCACTAATGGTTCCGCCGATTGGTTTGCTTGCTGCATGGACGTATTATAGGGCCGGTTTTGTAGATGTGAAAATCGCCGCCCTTATTTGTGCAGGATTCTTTGTGGGTGGTCTTATTGGTGCACGATTTGCAACAGAAATACCTGAGCAGCTTTTGCGAAGGATATTCGGCATAGTACTACTTTTAATTTCATTAAGGATGATTCTGTTCAAATAGCCGTCCTCATGCTACGATTAAGACTGCCCCGGTTCTCTCCAAAAATGGCAGCACACTCTCTTATTCGCCTACTCTTTCTTCTGGGCTTTTTGGATTTTAGCCCAGGTATCTCGCAGGCCGACGGTACGATTGAAAATGAGTTTGTCTTTACAACTATCCGGGTCAACGCAGAAATAACCTAATCTTTCAAATTGGTAACGTGCCAGCGGCGAAGCCGTGGCCAAAGACGGTTCAATCCGGCAGGATGGCAATATCTCCAATGAGTTGGGATTCAGGTTGGAAGTAAAGTCCTGGCCTTCCGTAACGTCATCGGTATTTTCCTTGGTGAAAAGATTATCATATAATTGAACCTTCGCTTCGAGTGCATGAGAGGCTGAGACCCAATGCAGGGTTGATTTTACCTTTCGTCCATCTGGAGCGTCCCCGCCTCGGGTGGCTGGGTCATAAGTGCAGTGCAGTTCGATGATTTGACCGTTATCATCCTTAATCACATCAGTGCAGGTAATAAAATACGCATACCGCAGTCGGACCTCTCGGCCGGGAGCTAAGCGGAAAAATTTCTTCGGTGGCTCCTCCATGAAATCTTCTCGCTCGATATACAGTTCTCGTGAGAAAGGCACCTTACGAGTACCGGCTTTTGGATCTTCGGGATTATTGATAGCATCAAGCTCTTCAACTTGGCCTTCCGGGTAGTTGTCGATAATCACCTTAAGCGGTCTAAGTACAGCCATCACACGCGGCGATGTCTTATTCAAATCTTCCCGAAGGCAATGTTCCAGCAAAGCAATGTCGACGGTACTATTGAATTTATTGATTCCAATACGCCTGCAAAATTCCCGGATAGTTTCGGGTGAATAGCCGCGTCTGCGCAGGCCACAAATGGTCGGCATGCGCGGGTCGTCCCAGCCGGTGACATGTCCGGCCTGGACTAACTGCAGAAGTTTTCGCTTGCTCATCACGGTATAGTTCAAATTTAGCCGGGCAAACTCTATCTGTTGTGGATGATAGATGCCTAATTCATCCAGGAACCAGTCGTACAATGGCCGGTGATTCTCAAATTCCAGCGTACAAATTGAATGTGTGATTTCTTCAATGGAATCTTCAAGCCCATGCGCCCAATCATACATTGGATAGATGCACCACTTATCTCCGGTGCGATGATGTGCTGCGTGCAGGATACGATACATAACCGGATCGCGCATATTCAAGTTTGGATGTGACATATCGATTTTAGCTCGAAGTGTTCGCGAGCCGTCCGGGAATTCCCCCGCCCGCATTCTCTCAAACAAGTTTATATTTTCATCAAATGAGCGATTTCGATAGGGGCTTGGCTTTCCCGGTTCGGTCAAAGTCCCTCGGTATTCTCTTGTCTGCTCGGCTGTAAGGTCGCAGACGTAAGCTTTGCCCTTTTTTATAAGCTGTACTGCATATTCATGCATCTGCTCGAAGTAATCTGAGCCGTAATACAGATGCTCGCCCCAGTCCCAGCCTAACCAGCGGACATCTTCAATTATGGAATTGACGTACTCCTGCTCTTCTTTCTCCGGATTAGTATCATCGAATCGCAGATGGCATCGCCCACCAAACTGTGCTGCGATACCGAAATTCAGACATATACTCTTGGCATGTCCGATGTGCAGGTAGCCGTTCGGCTCAGGAGGAAATCGTGTTACAACCCGCCCGTCCCATTTGTTGGTTTTAATATCATCGACTACAATTTGTCGAATAAAATCCAGCTTTGCCTCAGATGGAACTCCATCATCAGGGGCGGCTTTATTGTCAACTTCTTCGATTTTTGCCATATTTAATACAACTGTTTCTATCTTTCCGCCGTAAGGTGTCCCCAAGCGGACTTTTATTCAATATCGTTACCTCATTAATTATTTAGGATAATAATCGCGACATGCTCAGTATATTTGATTTGGTTAGGATAGCAAGAAAACATCTTTGGCTCTCACGTTTTCAGTTAGTTTTTTTAACCGAACCGAAGCATATAAATGAAATGAGAATTAAAACGATTCCGGAGAAAAAAATTGCCATTCGCTTCCAAGGTTCGCTACATCGGCTAAGCCACTTGGGAATAACAGGTTCAACGGTTTCTTTATTGGGATCTGTTAACGCTCTGCGGGCGGCAGCTAATTGCTCGGCCGTTGCCCTTGGGTAAACAGTATTTGAATCCGGCTGTTCTCTGCCAAGCGTAACTGGGGCGATACGCTTAACAAGATTAGGATCTTCTTCCAATATACTCATTAGCACGACGTCGTAGTCTTCATTGAGAGATTTGAGTTTTTCCAGAGATTTCTCTGCTGCTTGGGCTAATTGACGATTATGATAATATTGAATCAAATCTTCACAGAGAACCGAGGTACCCAACGATGCTGCGCCGATACTGAAAAACAGTATAAAAAAAAACGTCCTCATGACATCTATTCTTTATATAGCTCGAAGAAAAGATCGTATCCCGTAAAAATTGTTTATTATTCTAAACGAACTATGAGAGTAATTAAGTAGTCCGAAACATCTTCTGACTCATACTATAAATATCACAGTTGTATTATTTGGATGTGAGATTATCCACTTTTGACGACGACGTCAAGGTTGTTAGGGCCTTAAAATAAGATGTCATGAAATCCTAAGATTCTGTGCCCGAGAATTGTTTCGATATAATCTCCTGCGAAGATTTTTTTGTCGCATTTTCGGTCTGAATCGGCTCTTAATAAATAGATGAAGCGCTTCTAAACGGAAAGGTTTCAATTTGCGAACAGACGCTGAATTAGTCAGTGCAATCTTAGACGGTGAAAAACAAATTTTTGCCGAGCTTGTGAAACGTTACGAACGGCCGGTCCGGGCAGTAGCGCTGGAAATGTTGGGCGACTATCATCTCGCTGCAGATATCTCACAGGAGACCTTTGTCAAGGCCTATGAGCAATTGGCGGCACTGCGGCGACCAGGATCCTTTGGACCCTGGTTGTTGAAAATAGCTCGAAGAAACGCGATTGAATCGGCCCGGCGAAAGCCAAAAGAGAATCGACGGGAAACAAACATTGCTGCGGCAACAGAAAGTCTGGATGGCCGGCTGGATGAAGAAAAACAAAAATTATTAGCGGCTGTTGCGAAACTGCCAAAGGCTGAAAAACAGGTTGTAATGCTTCGATATCTATCCGAAAACAGCGTGGATGACGTCGCAAAGATTGTCGGTCGGAGTATCGGCACCGTAACTAAACAGCTTTCGCGGGCGCGAATTCACCTGCAAAAGATATTGGAAAGGTCGGAAAAATGACTGCCAAAGATAAACTCGAAGAAAAATTACATAATCTGGCTCAGGCAATCGGCTCTGACGACAAACTCGTTGATAATGTAATGAGCCGGACAGACAAAAAATCGGTAACACACAGTTCAATATCTCAAATCCAATATACCTGGAGCATAATCATGAAAAGTCCATTTACAAAACTCGCCGCTGCGGTGGTGATAATTATTGCTGTGTTAACTATAACCTTTTTGGATAAGTCAGCCACACCCGCTTACGGGATGTCTGATATGTTGGAACTAATAAGTAAAGCTAAGACACTCCATATTAGAGGTTGGTATGTCGGTCGATATGGAAGCCCTCCTAAGGAGATTAAATTACCTTTTGAACATTGGTATGATCTTGAGAATGGATGTTATCGTAAAGACTATTCCGGCATATCACTTGACAAAAGTAAAATCGATCATTATTCAACAATTTGTGACGGCGAGTATATTATGAGTGAGGGGCGATACCAACCAATCGGTGATCGAATACATAAAACAATCGATTTTGAAAAGATAGGTCCATCCAAAAATAACATAAAATGGCTGGAGTGGTACGGCAGACTGCGTCAGATTGAGGGATTTTATAAGATTGGACAGGATATCATCAATGGTGAGAAATATGACATATGGGAAGGTGAATTCAACCGCGGAGTTAAGCACATTACGAGAGTAAGACTCCAAACGTGGCTGTCGCCTACAACGGCACAAGTCGGAAGAAGCAAGACCTGGCAGAAGAAGGATAATGAAGATTGGATTCAGGTGAATGAATACACTATATTTGAGCGAAATGTTTCTCTGCCCGAAGGTATTTTCAAGACTGAACCTCCGGCCGGACACGAGATTAAGACAGCCAAAGAGGATGCAACTATTCGAGTATGGCAAGAACGGGATATTTATGAGGGAACTCAGTTCAATTATGCTCCGCTTATGTACTGGGTTGAGCCTGTTTTTCTCTTGAAAGATGGGAGTTTCTTAGCTTGTTGGCAAAGCGTTGATGCTAAAGAGTCCCGTGACCAGTCCAAATATTTCCAGAACCTTCAGACTGGCGGTGATTTGCCAAAGCTGCCTACTGAGGTTTTTGCTCTCTCGCCTGAGCCAAATGTTCGGGATATGCAATTCATTGGCTATCATCTCGCGTTCACCCAAAAGGAAACCGAAAAGGGCAGGAGATGGTATGAGTGGAGCCTGTATGTACCTGATAAGGAACCGCCACCTCTGAGCGCAGTATTGGATTATCGTATTCATTGTAGACTTAACATCAAAAGAACTAAAAATATTGGTAATAGTGTTAATCAAGTCGCTATCTCTAAGCCAAAAAAAATCGAGACAGAGGAAGATTTCAACACCTTCGTTCTTGGCGCGATGGCTGAGCTAAGTGACGATGGTAAGGCTCCGCAGGGTGTAACTTACGAAGGAGTATTGGAATTAACCAGGCAAATCCGAAAATCAATGACACAATAGTCAATTTTGAGGAAAACTGAAGGGATGTCTTACCTTCCCAAGCCTTTTTTTTTGCTTAACAAACGCGTTTTTTGCAAAAAGATTAGAAATTTTCAAAAAAAACCGCAACTTTTCGGACTCTATGACGTCTATATATATACAGGGATTGGATTTCAAAAATGTTATCCCACGGAGGGTATTGAAATATAGTTAGCCTGACTGGGCAGAACAGATAGCTTTACATTTTTATTCATATGTCATCACCCTCCTTCAAAAGGCCGATACCACAGGGTCGGCCTTTTTTATTTGATTGAACAAGAAACGAAGTTTATCATATAGTTACATGAGAATTCCATTGACCAAATATGGTTGGCCTCAGGTGGTTGTTATTCCGTCTGCTGTGCTTGTTGTAATGCTTGTTTTTGGGCTTGGCACAACAGAAATGCTGCCGCCGTGGGCTATTATTTTTATAGAGGTGTTATTGGCCGGAGTTTTGATATGGTCGTTGACCTTTTTCCGTGATCCTTTGCGCCGATGTCCGTCGGATACAGACTTTCTATTGGCACCTGCCGATGGTCGGGTAACCGATATAGAAATAATAGAGAATAACGATTTCGTTAAAGGGACCACCTTGCGAATTGGGATATTTTTAAGCATTTTCAATACTCATATAAATCGTGCGCCCTGTAATGTTAAAGTTGAAAAAATCGCTTATAAAAAAGGCAAATACAAAAACGCGATGAATCCTGAATCAGCCCGTGTCAATGAGTCTAATGAGCTAAGCCTAACCAGAACAGATAATCCCAAAGATCGGCTGATTGTGCGGCAAATCAGCGGTGCAATAGCCCGGCGAATCGTCTGCGATACAAGCCAGGGACATGAATTAACCGCCGGCGAGAAATTCGGCATGATAAAATTCGGCTCCAGAACAGAACTTTATGTAGCTGTCCGAGATGCTCAATACCGCACTAAGTGTTTGGTACAAATAGGTGATAAAGTCAAAGCAGGCTTAACTGTGCTTGTAAAGTACGAAAGGTGCCCGGATTGACAACTGAATCTGCCAAGAAGAGATTGATACGACGCGTGCGAAGACAGAGGCTGAAGTACATCACGATACTTCCATCGTTAATAACGATTCTCAACGGTATCTGTGGCTTTGCAGCTATTGTTGTTACAAGCAAGGGCCGATTTGCTTTAGCCGGTTATATGGTTCTGCTGGCAATGATTGCTGATATGCTTGATGGTAGGCTCGCGAGGATGAGCCAGAACACTTCCAGCTTTGGAGGCCAGCTCGACAGTCTCTGCGATGTAATCAGCTTCGGTGTGGCACCGGCATTTTTAATGCTGAAAGTACTGGAATCTGAACTGAATATGGAATGGATCGGCTTTTCTGATGAGAGCTTTATACAGCGTTTCATCTGGGTAACAGCGGCTGCATATATAAGCTGTGCAACTATTCGGTTAGCCAGATTCAATGTTGAAAACGAGGAAGATACATCCGCTCATATGAGCTTTATAGGCCTGCCGACGCCCGCTGCCGCAGGGGTAATAATCAGTTTGATAATATTCCATCAGAAACACCAGGATATACTTTCAGTGTTGAGTGTAATGATTATTTTTACCCTGCCTTTTTTAGCGTTAGGGTTAGCGATACTAATGGTTAGCAGGATTCGGTACCCTCATGTACTTAATCAATATCTCAGAGGAAAAAAACCATTTGCAGATTTTATTAAGGTGCTTTTACTGCTGGCTTTTGTCATCTGGAACCTACAGGCTGCATTAGTTGCGATTTTCTGTGTTTTTGCAGCAAGCAGTTTTGTGAAATGGCTTTATTACAGGATTCCGTTTTTGCGATCACGCACAAAATGGCACCCCCAGACGCATCCGGACGAACCGGATTCAATAAAGAGCCTTTAGGATAACTGGATTGTGACTTATAATGCACTTGTGAACGACGGCTTGTCCAGTTGTTTGGCTCCGGATTGATTTATCTGATGATATCGCCCGACAACAGATATAAGACGAGTTAGAATCTGGTGGCCTTCAGGGCTTGCCTCCAGGCCGACAATCTGCAACCCGAGAGAAATACCTTGGCCGTCCGCCGTTGGTAAAATATTCCTGATTTGGGCGCTAAACGTCAATGGTCTTTCATATGGCATAGGGGTAAACCGCACCCATAAAAACTGTCCTTTCTTAAAGTTCGGGCTCCCCACGTCAGAATTCCCGCCCTCATCAGACTTGGTCTCTTGTGCATCGGGTGTGGGATAATTAATTAGACTTTCGTTTGGCACTACAATTTGTGCACCGCCGGCGGAAATGTCAAGGAGCCTGCCCTGGCAGCATTTGTGTACCTGCTCTGCCCTGTCTTGTATCTGGTTTTTCGTTTCGTGCTTGGCACTGCGGTGCCATAGTAATACCTTGACCTTAAGTGACTGTGGAACTTCAACACGGAAATAGCTTCTTCTCTGGACCACTTCAATCTTATCCGGTGCTACAAGTACTATCGATCCACCCCAGCCACGGTTTTCTTCCTGTTCCGGGGGCATTTCAAGCCCTGACACTGTTGTATCAAAAACAAATTTGCCGTATTCATGCTTAAATGATATGCCTACCGGCTGATCAACCTGTATATTGATTGGTCGCTGTTTATTTTTTGCACGAATACTTTCGACAGTCAGTCGTTTTCCATTAAGATCAGTTAGGATTACTTTAGCGACATGCCATTTGCCTTTTGATAAATATGACATAATGGCAGGTACTTCTTCGTTGATTACAGTTCTTAAAATTATCTCTAATTTCTCTCTTTGAAGCGTCACCATTTCACTCATATCTACATCTCCCGTATGTAAGTCTGGTGCGGATTTCGTAATCAGATTGTAACAAAGTTCTTTGTCAGGTTATTTCCCGCACCCACTTTATTATTCAGAAACTCATATAAAATATATAAATTGTCTGGCGATGAACAAAATAAGTTTTATATAAAAAGTTATCAAGATGTTTTAGCAATACCGTGCTGCTTGCATGGTATGCTTGCAAAGTAAACACTTATATATTACTATTATCGGATATATGAATAGAAATTATGAATTAAGAAAATTTGAGGCCGATAAGATAGCGCTTTTGGGCCTGTTTATTCTCGCTTTGCTGGTGGCTTACATCATAGTTTCAGTCAAATCTACCCTTGTTTTCTCTGAACCGATAGAATTATCTCATACAGGCCTTTATGTATCGATGCCTGTCGGGAACGGATGGCAAAGTGAAAAACAATGGCGATATCAGAAAAACACTTATACGTTAAGCAGCAGTTTCGCCGTCAGTTCCGATAAGCCCACCGCCTGGGCTTACTGCCAGTACCTGCTTGCTCCCGAGACTTTGCCTCCGAAAATGTGGTATGAGCAAAGGGCTGCTGAGGTTAATGGTACAATTATAGAAATAAATCAGGAACAGAAAGATGCCCTGATTATTGATTGGGCACATATTGAAAGGCCGGAATTTTTTCTGACTATTTTTTTGGGCGTCATAGAATTACCAAACAATCGTCGACTAAACATTGAGGTGCATCAGATTAAAAACGATTTCGATATGGCCGAGGATGTCTTCAAACGAATTATAACAAGCCTGAATTTTGAAGATAACCAACTGTTCATAGACGGCATAGAAATTGTAACGACAATCAAAGATAAAGGACTCGGCGGATTCTTAGACGACCAAGACCAACAAGCCTATTTTTTAATCAAAAATGCAAAAGGGCGAACGATCGGATTTATGATTGATGTTCTTATAAATTCAGATCGTGATGCATCAATGAATATACAGGCAGCGGGCCATTTATATGGAAGGGGTCTTCCGGAGCAGGCAACGCTTTTTCGGGGCAGAAATGACCTCGATGAGTTTGTCTGGCAGAGCGAAACAAAAAGCGTGACCGGTATTAGCCGTTCTGAGATAATCCTGGATGAAGCTGGGATAATGACTGTCGGTGCAGTTGAGACACGGTCCGAAACAAAATATCGCCCAAGCTCTGCAGCGATACCGGATATTTTCATTGAACAGCTTCTGAAACAAATTATCGAAAGCAATACAAAACAAATTATCATTGATATAATGGATGCGGATGGCAAAATAACCCCCGCACTCATCTCCGTAATTGAAGATAAAGAAAATATTACCGCCGGCGAAGATGCTGCCTATGCAATGAAGCTGGAGTTTCTGGACGGACAAGGTTTTTTCGAATTGGCATTTCTTAATGACCAAAAACAAATCACCAAGGTAACAGTACAGCAGAAGAAAAGGTATATTATCGAAAAAACCAGCAGAGAAGTTGTTATAGGAGAATTTCCGGAACGTGCTGATTTCATTTTGCAAAAGAACAAAGCGCTCAGACAAAATGTGTTTTAATAGAAAGCCGGTTTATATAACAAACTTGTAGTTGATACTATATTATCTTTCTACTTCACTTCTACTGAGGCGTTGGGATCGAAAGGATTGGTTCTAACCGCGAGCGAAAAAAGATAAGGATAATCTTGTTTCAGATGTTCCATATGAGAGAGCCATTCGCGTACCAATAGTCGGTATGACCTTTTTATGTCTCCGCTGAGATGTTGATGGTCTGTCTCAGGTAAATCCGCGACGGAGGTTCTGTAGGATAATTCCTCGGCTAGATGAAAAACCGCCCAAAGAAGCTCTGTAAATTTTTCATGCTCCAGCAAATTGGGATTCTCCAGCAACCGCAGTAAGAACGACCGTTTGTCCACAATAAAACTTTGCAAGCTCTGAAGATTTCCGATACGGCTGTCGATTTCATGGTTGTGCTTTTGTAGTACTACCTGCATTTGTGTAAAATGCTCAGGTGACCAGTCATTATCCACAATTAGATGCTTTGAAAATCTCTCGGCATTAGCATCGAATTTTGTGAAATGCTTTAATAAAGGTGTGCCCACTTCGCTGAAAAAAGCCCCAATAACCATATTCAGTTTTTTCAGCATAACACGCTTTTCCCTTTCGCCCAATATGTGATGTATGATCAGAGTAACAAGCAGCACTTCTATAAAGACAAAAGCAACATCGCCCAGTAAGTAGATAAAGATATGATGTTTATCTCTAAAAATGAGGAAGTGTACGGTATAGAAAAATATTGACAGCAGAATCAACAACAGACCCAAAAGGACACTCTGAGTCAGGTAACTCTCTTTCTTCATATGTACTCCTATCAATTCTCTGAGTCGGCCTGAGTTATACATTAGGCACAATAAACGGCTTGAACCGTACAAAAGACTTGATAAACAGTCAACATCATAATATGTTATTAAGCGGATATTGTAATTCAGGGAACATAATATGCAGAAGCGAAGATTGGGGAAAACGGATTTGGAGCTAACGACGGTTGGTCTGGGCACCTGGGCGATGGGCGGACCGTGGGAGTTCGGCTGGGGGCCGCAGGATGACGATGAAGCAGTTGGTGCAATATTGGCGGCTCTGGATGCGGGTATCAACTGGATAGATACTGCGCCGGCCTACGGACTGGGCCATTCCGAGGAACTTATCGCGAGAGCCCTTAAACAAACGGACCATAAACCGATTATTGCAACCAAGTGCGGGATACTATGGAACGATAAGAAGGAAAAGATAACTTGTCTTAAAAAAGAAAGTATCCGCACAGAATGCCACAACAGCCTCAAAAGGCTAAATATTGATGTGATAGACCTGTACCAGATGCACTGGCCCGACCCGGAAGAGGATGTTGAAGAAGCGTGGGAAGAAATGCTCAAATTGGTCGATGAAGGCAAGATTCGTTATCTTGGGGTTTGTAACTTCAATGTTGAACAGCTTGAACGTATCTGCAAAATGGATTCGGTCGTGTCACTTCAGCCCCCTTATAGTATGCTCCATCGCGAAGTGGAAGATGAACTTCTGGAGTATTGTGTCCGGCATAAGATGGGAGTTATTGTATATAGCCCAATGCAGAGGGGTCTGCTCACGGGCAAATTCAATCCACAGCGCCTTGCAGGTTTAGCTCCGGACGACCATCGAAGGAGAAATCCTGATTTTCAGGAACCCCGGTTTAGTGCTACTTTGGAGCTGGTTAACCATCTCAAAAAAATTGCCAAACGCAACGGTAAAACCTGTGCACAATTGGCTATTAGCTGGGTCCTTCGCCAAGATGAGATTACCGCTGCTATCGTAGGGGCACGAAGACCGGATCAGATCATCGAAACAGCTCCCGCATCAGACTGGGATTTGGGCCAGAACGATATAGAAGAAATCGAACAACTTCTGGCAGAACACAAGGCAAGAATTAACACAAGATAAATCAAAACTTTGGTGAGAAAATGACAACAAACAAAGATATTTATGTCAGTCCTTTGGTTGAGAGGAACGCCTCAAAGGAAATGACTGAGCTTTTTGGAGCTCAGAAAAAGTTCAGCACATGGCGCAGACTTTGGCTGGAACTTGCAAAGGCACAGAAGAAGCTCGGATTGGATATTAAACAAAACCAGATAAACCAGATGGCCAAACACATTAACGATATCGATTTCAAAAAAGCGGCCCGCTACGAAAAGCAGTTCCGTCACGATGTTATGGCTCATGTCTATGCTTTCGCTGATGCCGCGCCGAAGGCCGATGCTATAATTCATCTCGGTGCGACAAGTTGCTACGTCGGTGATAACGCCGATTTGATTATAATGCGGGAAGCATTGCAGCTAATTGCGGCCAAATTAGCGGTTGTAATAAATCAATTGAGCAATTTTGCTAAGAAACATCGTTCACTGCCGACCCTTGGTTTCACACACTTTCAGCCGGCCCAGTTGACTACCGTCGGTAAAAGAGCAACACTGTGGTGCTACGAGTTTGTGATGGACCTGCAGGAAATCGAGCATCGGCTTGAAATGTTGCCTTTTAGGGGAGCAAAAGGAACGACCGGCACG
>CAZMWN010000084.1:3813-12495 GCA_964569935.1 uncultured Pirellulales bacterium | reverse complement strand
AATCCATCTTCAAAAGCCGTAGTTCCAGCCACAAAAGGTACGACTTTCGTCTTACCTACAGTCAGCGGCATATCAATCTCGTTTCTGGTCAACATAAACGTGAAAAACTGCTGTGAGCCGACCGGGGTGCTGTCCGAGGCATAACGCTGACGGAATCGGCTTACCTGATTATCGCTATAGAACGTAAGCTTATCGTCAAGAAATGACTGACCGGTCCAGTGAAACTCAGTTGTTGGCAATTCTTCCAGCTCATTGACAAAATCATTCAATCGCACTTTACCAAAAATGGAAAGTCCCCAGTTATCCTCGATGCGTTTCAAATGTACGAGTGTCTCCTGCCCCTTGTCGACGTTAAATTCATCACGATAATAACTTTCTATGAAATTCTTATCGGAGATGTAGCTCACTTCGGTTGTCAGTTGCCAGCTATAAGGTAAAAAATGCCTGTGCTGCCAGCGGAATCGACCACGAAGCTCACGTGACGGCTTAAGATTTTTACGAGAACTGTTCCTGCCAAGCCGATCTTCCCCATTATCGTTAATAATATAACCTAAAAACCTCCCGAAATAGTTTTCTCTCTCATATTCAGTTGCTATACCACCCCCGAAGCCTCGCTCGCCATAATAATCCAGTGCCAGGGTGCTGTCCGTACCCTCCGGCTCCTCCAATCCCAACAGCCGAGCCAGGTACCACCGAGTCTCAAGATACGTTCCAAAGGTATTATCATGACCTATATGCATGCTTTTCAGTGGAACATCAGGCCTTTGCATATTGCTTCGCATGTAAGGCAAATAAAAATATGTTTTGTCATACATTTTCATACGCACATCTTTCATCTGTGCATCGAAACTGCCTTTTGAGCCCAAGCCCTGTTGTTGGTCAACGCCGGTAGTATCAGTGATTATTATACTCGAAGCATTCAGAGAAATTTGGGGGACATAAAATTCACTGGTCGTCAGTGTGCCATTTTCGACAACGAACTTATTTGCCGCCAATTGTCGGAACTTCTGAGCCCTGATATAAATAGGAATCCCGGCAGCCTCATCAAAATTTCTCATGACAGCATTAATTACAATCGCTTTCTCTTGTTCGAGGTCGTAGTAAATCTCGTCCGCTCGAATCGTTCGCAGGCCTTCTGTCATCACAACATCGCCGGATAGATATATCGCTTTGACTGCTCCGCTGGCTAAAATGTCGCCAAGCCCCCTTTTGTGGACCTGGCCATCCCTAACGGGACTTTCGCCTGTCTTAACCTCTTCTTCCGGCATAAATATAACCGCGTTGTCCGCCTGCAATTCGAGCAAGCCGCCTTTTTCATCCTTTTTTTGCCATAGATAAAACCTGCCAATCACCGTACCGATTTTTATATCTTCATCCCATTCAAAACTATATGGGGTATCGCCGACAGGTGAGTGATAAAATTGGTTTTTAGAGTTCAGTTCAATATCCTGCATTAGCCTTGGAGTTTCAGCAGGCTTCTCTGTTGGGGATTGTGCCATTTTTTCCGTCGATAACTCGATGTTCTTAGGCTCAGCCCGACCATTCTGCGTGGTGGGCTCAGCTTCGGTAGTTGTTAATCCAATTCCGACCGCCCGCATTAAGTCAAAGGCCTTTTTATAAAGCTCCAATCCCCTCGGATCGGTCGCTCTTTTTATATCGGCCGTTATAAAAACTTCGCCGCTTACGCCAAACCGAACTATCGTCTGCTTTTTTGTTTCTATCAACTTCCCGCCTACTACAATCGTCTGTTCAGGCCCAAATTTTACAGAGGATACATTGCCTTGCAGATACACTATTGTGTCGTAATGAATATCACTGGATTCTGAAGACTCATCAGAACGTGAAAGCAGCCAAATTACCGCTCTATCACTGGTATATTGATTAGCCTCGATAGACATTGAGAATCCGCCTCGAAAAACAAGAATATGCTCGCCTGTGCTGAGCTGATACGTGATAGCCTCTTGTCCGGACAGGTGCAAATCATGCCCGGTAAAAGCACCAGCCTTCTGGCCCGATGCGCTTTCACCGCCTGCAGCCAAACAAGTTACACCAATCAGCACAACTAAGAAACTTAAAGTGCAAAGCGAAAAGCGTAAAACTATAGAAGTCATCCGCCTTCGGCGGATTCCGAAGTTTTTAGTTTTTAGCTTTAAGTTTTTCGCTTTTGTTATTACGAGTTTTCTCATCTTCACAGAATTATCAAGCCTACTGAGCACGAAATCCTTTTTAAACTCACCGAGATTATAGCCGGTTATAAAAGCAAAGCCAGCAAAAAGCTCATTCTATATGTCGATAACTTGATTTATCCGAATGTTTCCGGTAAAAAGATATATGAAGTAATTGAAAGATACAGGAACCACATATGGCTAAAAATGAATATTCAGAATATCAAAAGGCGGTTATTTCAGATTATTACAAAAACCTCGATATAATAATGCTGCAGAAATTAAGCGATCTGGTCAGCGAATTGTACTTAGCTGAATCAAAGGCTCAGCAGGATAAACTCTGGTTAAAAGCCCACAAGGCAATGGAAAGGTTACAAATCCCGTCGGCAATCATCGACCATATCACCGAAAAACAGGATGTGGAAATTTTAGCTAAAAACCTTCAGGACTGGCTAAGCAACAACAGGAAAAAATAAGCCAATCACCCCCATCGGAAACTATAATGCCCGTCGCGTAGAAACACACCAAGCGGATTAGTGGATAAATTTGGCTTTTGCTTCGTGGCCGTTACGGTGATATACTATCATTAGATGTGCGGTAAGATAAAAAACAACGAAATTTTCGATTAATTTAATTAACAAAACGCCGCTCAGAAACGACTTACTTCATTTGGAGACAGACATGACCCAGGAATATTCCGCTTCAACAAAGGTGTATCCCACTGCAGAACACGGCGAATTCAGCCTTAGAGATATGCTGGACTACTTCGTAAAACGCGGCGCGCTGCGGGTCTCGGATCTGCATATCAAAGTCGGCGCCCCGCCGGCATACCGCATCGACGGCGACCTGGTCAAACTCAAGGGTCCAAATGTATCACCCGATATGGCAAAAACGCTCATCTATCCCTTTCTCACTGAAGAAAATATGCAAAAATTAAAAAGCAATCACAGCGTGGATTGCTCCTATCGACTCGGCTCCATGCAGTTTCGAATTAATATCTTCATGGAAAATGACGGCCTAGCCGCGGCCATAAGAGCACTTTCGCTGGAGATTCCCAAAGTGGAGGAAATCGGCTTTCCAAATAATATCTGGGAAGACATTATCAATCGCAGGCATGGACTTGTTCTCATGACCGGCATCACAGGCGCAGGCAAATCCACCACAATCGCCGCTCTTATCCACCTAATCAGTCAGAAAAGTGCCTGCCGCATTATGACCGTCGAGGACCCTATTGAATACATCTTTCCGCAGCTTTACTCGATCATCTCGCAGCGCGAGGTCGGAAGGGACGTCCAATCCTTTCACGGGGGTTTAAAAGAAATGCTTCGGCAGGACCCCGATATCATATTTGTCGGTGAAATGCGTGACGCCGAGACAATATCCATGACCTTGATGGCCGCCGAGACGGGACATCTTGTTTTTTCCACACTGCATACCAGAGATGCTACCGGCTCAGTGACGCGAATTCTCGACTATTTCCCGGAAGGCAGACAGGCCGAAGTGCGAAATCAGCTCTCGCTCGGACTGGCATATATTGTTAGCCAAAAACTCGTGCCTAAAAAAGATGGAACCGGCAGAATTGTGGCAATGGAAATATTGAATAACAACTACGCCTGTGCGAATCTGATACGTACCGGTAAAATTGAGCAAATATACTCACAATTGCAAACGAAAACTCGAAACAGGCCCGATGAAAAAATGTTAACGATAGAAAAGCACCTCTCAATGCTGGTAAAACAGGACAAGGTTGACCTGCTGGAAGCAAAAAAATGGGCCAATAATATCAAAACCTTAACTGACTGTATGCAACAGGATTAAATTCACCCCGTGAGATAGGCCACTCACCGCCATCTCATGGGGTAAATCCGTGCGACATGCTTGTCACGCGAAAAAACAGAATACAACATACGCAATACCTGTGGCCGTCCTCGGGACTCCTTCCGGAGGACTATAAAAAATGACAATTCAATTTAATTGTCCCAATTGCGATACGGTAATCGGTTTTGACGATAAGTACTGCGGAAAGCATGCCCAATGTACCACCTGTGGTCAGCGTTTTATCATCCCATCAAAAAGTTACGAAAAGGCAAAAAAAGTCGAACCGCAGAAAGAAAAAGCAGAACCGATACCCGGCTTTTACCATGCCGTGTTTGTTGACAGTTGGAAACTTTTTACAACAACAATCCAGGAGAATGTAACCGGCCTGGTTTTTATTGCAATTATCGTTTGCTTTAAATTTTTCGTATCCCGAATGAATTATAGCTTTACTATACAGGGAAAATGGCTTGCTATGAATTTCTACTTTCCATTCGGGTGGGTTTTAAGGGCGGCGTCCTGGGGAATTCTGTTCTGGTACTACATGGAGATGATTTACTCAACCGCTTTCGACCAGGAGAAGCTACCGGAAATCACTCTCGGAGGATTCTATAGCATCATCTGGAAAATTGTTAAATCATTATACACAATTTTTATCATACTATTGGTCGTTGGGCTGCCATATCTCATCACTGCTTTGATACTATGGAAAACGGAAGTCGAATGGCCTGCACTTTTATATATATTTATGTTTGTCGGTCTGTTTTTATCCCCAATGGCCGTACTCACCGCCGCGATAGGAAGAGACCTTACACTGTTAAGGCCTGACTATTTTCTGGTTACGATATTTAGGGCTTTTGCGCCTTATGTGGTTACGGTACTGCCTCTGGGTGTTGCCGGTTTCCTCCAGGCTCGGGCAGATCAGTATGCAGGCCAAAGTCTCGCAGTAGCTATTGGTCATTTATTACTGAACTTTGCTGTCCAGATTGTGCTGGTAGTCGCAATGCGTTCGATAGGTCTGTTCCATCGGCACTATAGTTGCTATCTTCCCTGGTGAAGTGTAGAAATTACCCGGTCCGGCAACTTGTTGCAGGATATTCTTTAAACATAATAGTACAACATAAGAAATACAAAATATGACAATCCAGTTCAACTGTCCCAATTGCAATGCGGTGATTGGCTTTGAAGATAAGCACTGCGGAAAACGTGCACAATGCACAACCTGCGGGCAGCGTTTCATCATTCCTTCGAAAAGCTACGAAAAAGCAAATATAGCCGAACAACAAAAAGAAAAGGCCGAACCGGAACCTGGCTTCTACCGCGCTGTCTTTTTCGACAACTGGAAGCTATTTGCACGATCGAACAATGTCACAGGCCTGGTTTTTGTCACGGCAGCGGTTTGCTTTAAGTTCTTTCTCGGCCACGTGGATTACTCCTGGACGGTGGGCAATTTCAGGTTTCAAGCTCCGCTCGGACTTGTTATTTCACTGACGGCCTGGGGAATTCTATTCTGGTACTATATGAAAATGATTTGCTCAACGGCAATCGATATCGAGGAACTGCCGGACGTTTACATGGGAGGTTTTTTCGGTTTTATCTGGAATGCCGTAAAATCTTTATTTGTTTTCGCTTTTATCTTCGTGGCTGTCGAATTGCCCTGTATAATTTTCCTTGCAACATCGGGGAAAGAAAATATCGTTTCAATCATATTAAGCCTTGCAGGATTGTTTATTTTTCCAATAGCAATCCTGACTGTTTCGGTCGTTGGTGACATAACCAGGATATTCCAGCCTAACTATATCCTCAAACCCATTGCGAAGGCTTTTTTGCCCTACTTCGTAACTGTGGGCCTGTTCATATTGGCCTGGCAGCTCCAGCTATTAACCGTCGAATACGGCCAACTAATAGGTAGAGATAAACTCGTCATAGGATTACATCTCTGTGCTAATCTTACCGTTCAGGCATTAGCAATCATCGCCATGCGTTCGATAGGTTTGTTCTACCGTCATTACAGCTGTTACTTTTTATGGTAAATCACAAATCATAAAAAGGAGGACTCTATACATAGGATTTGAATAAGTGAAAAAGGGCCCATACCAAATCAATCGGTATAGGCCCAAAAATAATACAAAGCTATTTGTTAGCCATCGTTAAGCAATAAGGCTGCAGTCGCATTTAACAGTCGATTGGAACTCATTCAGATCGATATAAGCGAATATCATCGAAGAATACCAGACCCGAACCGCCAGCCTGCGGATTTTCCCTGTCTCCGAAGCCGATGCCTATACTGTCAACGTCGGTCAGGTTCACGCCCTTATCTGCAAAATTCTGCAGGTCTATATTCCATTGTGTCCAGACATCTATCTGCGCCGCAAGCGGATCGTCATGGTAGACTACGGCGTTATTATTTAGAACCACATATATCGGTTCAGAATCGTTACTAAGCATATCGATACCGATAGCTTCCTGCGTCCACGTCGCCGGAGTCACTGTACCGGTAGTACTTACGTCGGAGAACTGAGCCTTGCACACAGTAATAGGATTATGGCTGGTTAATGCCAGGCCTATATACACATCGGTAGGCATTGGAATATACTGCGGATTCCATGTCATTGCCGTCCAGTTTATACCGTCACTGGAGTAGAAGCCGTTGAAGTTATTGGCGTTGTCACGTTCTATTTTCACCCAGTATGGCGCTGTGATCTCCCTTTGTTCAGGTGTCGCTACCGAGGTATCGCTACTGAGCCCACCCCCGATAGACAGCCTACCCTGATATCGACATCCGTTCTCTGGTGTTATGTACACCGCTGCAAACGGCGAGCTTGGCTCCAACGTTCGACGAATCATCACACCAGCTTTAGCCCACTCATTCGTATTCTCGACGCTGAGAACTTGAGCCACAATCGAACCGGCTCCGGAAAGTTGTTTATAGGCATAGCGGAACTCGTCAGCGGTGCCACCAATATCTGCGCCTAAGGCGCTCATTGTGTAGGTTCCCGCCGGTTCCTCTTTGAAACTCGCCGGATAACCTCTGAACCATAGTGTTAATACCTTGACCTCTTCCTCCGTCCAGTCACGCGGGTAACTTAACATCATGGTAGCCTCAGAATTCCCAACACTATTATCGTAAAAGTATGGCATTGACTGGCGACCGCTGTGAATGATAGTCGTTTCAACGAAATGCTCACCGGCGGCAAAATCCGGATAGGGGTAACCCACTATAGAGCCGTTTATAGAGGGATTGTCAAAGCCGTCTAACCATGTCAAAAATATCCTGTTGCTGTCCTCCTGGTCGGGATCAAAATCATTGTAGGACTCAAAATCATCCACGAGGATATAATCCGCCACTGTAAATTGCCAGATTCTACCCTTGGTAATTGTTCCGTCGGTATTATATTCATCGACGCGCCAATAATATGGTCCCGAGCCCCATTCAACACCTTCGTCAGGAATATAGCTGATATCAGTTCGACGGCCCCGATATATGCCTGATGTATCGGATATATCGGCATCTGCAACAGCGTCCCGGTCGGTGCCGAAGTAAACATCATGCTCAACAGCATTATCTCCGGACAACCAGCTCAGAGGAAGTGTATGTTGTAAATCCGGTGTCGAGCCATTCACCGGATTTGGATTCCAGGCAAGATCCGACTCACCTCTCATAACCTGTGTTACATCTTCTGCCGTAAGAACTATGTCGTATATACGAACATCGTCAATAAAACCTTTCCATCCGGAGGTTGTACCAATATCCTTACCGCCCTTGCCGATAATCATTTTTTCGCAACCTGTAATGACACCCCCGGCATCGTTAGGTTCGTTGGTACCTGTTGGTGTATCTTCTATGCCATCAACGTAGAATCTTATCACATCTCCGCCACTCCAGGTCATCGCGATGTGCTGCCAGTCGGTGGACTGAACATTACTGGAGCTTTCTAATTGTTGTTCATAATCAGGTCCCGCTTCCGGCGTTGATGCCACTCCTATTTTAATTACATTCCTGCCTCCATAACTTGCACCGGCGCTGTCATAGCGCATTGTCAACATCTGGTCCCTATTGTCGGGTTCCACGCAGTCGATAAAACCGCGGTCTGTACCAATCTCATCAGCTTTGAGCCACATACAAACCGTCAGGGCACCCAAACCATTGAGGTAGTTCTCAGCATCTTCGTCAATAACGTAGTCACCGTCACCACCAAAGTACAGTGCACCACCTACCCGGCCAGCCAGTTCTAAAGATGCGCCATGAACGGACCCAAAATGGTCATAGCCGGAATTATCAAGGATAATATCACCGAAAACCTCGTCAAACTTCCACCAGCAAAGAAGATTAGGATCGGCAATCGGCACATCGGGAATTGTAGTAAAACTCCAGATGTCACCTTTATGTGTAGTAACGCCGTCATACTCATCAACCCGCCAGTAATAAACTGTGTCCTTTGCAAGAGGAGCGGGAGTATAGCTCATAGCGTCCTGGGGAACGCCTCCAGCAGCATCATTGGCATCATTAAAACTACTATCAATATAAACCGTGTGCGATTGTGCACCGAAGCCGGCGACCCAGCTTAGAGTGACATTAGGATAAATAAATTCGGCACCATTAGGCGGATCCGGATTATAAGCGGTCATAACGGGAATGCTAAAGCTCCAAATATCGCCCTTCCACGGACTATCCTGATGGAGCTCATTGACCTCGTCGATT
>CAZMWN010000084.1:0-3803 GCA_964569935.1 uncultured Pirellulales bacterium | reverse complement strand
GCAACAAGGCCATGGTTATTTATCCGGGGCTGGACAAGATTTTCCATAACAAAAGAGGTCCCAAGCTGATTGCCCTTAAATGTATCGCCGGTAACATTGTCGACTTCGTCAAAACTGTCACCAAAGTACACACTGTGTGAAACAGCAAAATCTCCCGAGGTCCAGCTCAGGCTCACCGAGGCTTCCGGGTGGATGGTACCATCAGCCGGGACCGGATCGTAGGCCTTAAAAATGGGCAGAGTATCAATGTGCAAGAACATAATTTTGCATTTGAGCCCGCCAGGTGCCGGCTTGATTGTTAAACGACCATCGCTTATTGTAACCGTCACATTGTACTCGTCGTAGTTATCCCGGCCGTCAGGGTCGGTTAGAATGTTTCCTTCCACATCAATAGTGTTGATCTGGTCATTGTATGATGCGTCACCACAAGCGACAAATACTTCATAGGCCCCGTTGGGCAATTCAATCTCCCACGTCCTTGGATCTCCCTCCTGCATCTGCACCAATGTGTCATAACGCTGATCCAGGGTTGCACTTCGTTCACGTGCATCGCCGGTTATGTCTTGGTCCCAGCCGTAACTAAAGCCGTTTCCACGGTCACCGAAAACTCCACCGGAATCGGGTAAATAACCTTCCGGGGTCCAGCTGTTGGGATGTTGGAAGTTGATTTTCACCTCTAAACCTTTTGCCAAATCTGCAGCCAAACTCAGAATCAATATGAAAGAAATTGAATAAATCAGTTTTTTACGCATTTTTAAGACTCCTTAAAACTATCAGAATATGCATGTCCTGTAAATATTTCAGCCTTGATAATTTCATGATATATATCGACACAGAATGATGTTTCGTTGATTTGATTCAACCTCCTTCCCCTAAACATTATCGTGCTGGTTTATAAAGCAAAAACATCTCTTATCAAGCACTTTTTTTCGCTAAAACTCCACCCCTTTTTTCAAGTTCACCTTCTTTGGCGAAAAAATATGTTATTTTTGCTTGTTGAAGAGCTTAAGAGCTATCGATACTTCCACTTATATTAATACCAAATCAAAGGTCTCACTGTTAAGGTAAATATCCGGCTTTTTGGCCTCGATGACGGATACAGTTCCTTTTTATAGGACCACCAAATTCTTTAATGATTCATTCCTCCCAATTTGAGGCGTTATGTATATTTTCTTAATAATGTATAAAAAGCAGGGCTTATACCGAATTAATCGATATAAGCCCCGAAGTGTTCTAAAGAATAATCCTGTTTGATTTACCTTGATGTTACAAACTCTATGATTATCCCTTTATTACTTTACATACCGGCAAGAGCTGCCACTTCATCTACGGCTAAAGCTCGCTCGAAGATCATAACCTCATCAATAAGGCCGTCCCAGTAGCGTTGTTCCTGATATTCTGAGTTCGCTCCAATCCACATGCTGGTGGTATCTATTACATCTATGCCGAGATCATTGGAGGTGGTACCATCGACCGCTCCATCCATATATAAAGTAATCGTAGCGCCATCATACGTTCCACAGACATGATGCCACTCGTCCATAGGTATCTGGGTGGCTCCGTTAACTCCGTAGTCACCGGTTGTTTGCCAATAATTAATACCAAATTGGAAACTTGTTAGACTACCGTTGTTGGCAAGCCGCCATGCGTGTTCACCCTTAACTACAACAGCGCACCACGTCGTTGGGAGCGATCTTATACTGACCCAAGCGGCAACTGTAATCTGTTCTGTTATGTCAAACGCACCATCAGGATTTCCACAGTCCACATAGTCGCCGTCACCATCAAAATCCATCGCCATACCAGCTACACCTGCGGCAAAAGCTGGATCGCCCATAATTGTGCCGTCCAGTCCGTTGCCGGAACTATCCGTGGCGTCACCTTCCAATGCATAATACGCCACCAGACCTTCCGGACCCTCCGTTGGAAGCAGATATTCGATAGCGTTGCGGAACATCTGCTGACCGGCATCGTTCAGATTGAACAAACCTACCGGCATTATCAGGGTGCTGTCCGGGACGGTGTATGGATCGTCCTGTGTACCGGCCATGAACAACATACGCGGTCCGCCGGCAAACTGGCCTGCGCCGTCATAGTATTCAACTCCGGCTTCCCATTCGGCAATCCAGGTGGTGTTATAAACACCCAACGATTGGGCAATCAGCGTACCGTTACCCACATCGAGGATATCGGTCAGGAATGAGGTATGCCCTGAACCGACGGTCGGATCCAATATCTCCGCCAAGCCGTCCCCATCAAGCAGTACACCTGCAAAGATGGGATGTTCGGTATCCAGGGCCATCAAAAGTGGAGCACCGGCATCTTTATTCGCACTGGTGGAATTCATCCAAACCCACCTGTTGCTTCTTATCATCCACGCATTGATACAGATGATCGGTGTGGAGATGGAATTCCACTTTGTGGTCTCGTCTCCATCATATTGACCGGTGGCCATGCCACGGCTGGCAATGATTAGGTCCGCGGCTTCCAATTCTGCGATTTTGTTGGGATCCATCGGATCGATCCAGTTGCCCGGGCGGGAATCCACTGCGTAGCCTTCGGCTTCCAGCCAGTCAACCCAGCTCACGTCGTCCTGAATGCCGTCCTCGTCATTGTCCTTGACACTCGTGACAAAGACAATATTCGCAATAGGTGCTATTTCACCCTCGAGGAGCGAGCCGCCGGCCGAGTGCTCTCTTGATCGAACGATTAACTGGTTCCCTTCTGCACTGGGCACTACCAGTAACGTAATAATCCCATCCGTATCACTGTTGATGAAATTTGCCAATGCATCGCTTGTATCGGTCGAGAACCTGACGCCTGTTTCGCCGGGACCTGTGAAAGTAACCAGGACACCTGTAAGCTCGTTCACGTCAAGGGCTGTGGTTACAGTGGTATTAAGCTCCGGAGCCGGGTCGTTCTTAACACCCGGTGCTGTATTCCAGGTCAGCGACTCGACTTCGAGCAGATCCAAATCCTCGATAATACCATAAACATTAACTTCACCATGCTGGTCATGACTGAAATTATTCAGACTAACGTTCGAGACCGGACCTCTGCCCTTGAGAGCCGAGATATCGTAGCTCAGCATGAAAACGTGGCGTCTGTCTGCAACATCCCGCGCTTCCAGGCCTGAGCCGTTGCCGCTCCCGTCTTGTCCATATCGCGGTCCGTTATCAAGAGTTATATCTTCTACAGCTCCCACGCTGAAGGGAACCGTTGGCTCGGGGACGGGTGCAGCCTTGTAGCCAATGCCATCATACCAGGTACGAGCACTGCCAGTGATGTGTGCGGCTTCATCGTCGATATAGGCTACGATGTTTGTGGTAGCCTCTGTGGTGCCAAGGTATGCCTGCCACAGGGTTCGATTGCCCTCGGTCAGCATCGGCACAGGCTCCTCAAAGTCCTCTGCCACGGCTATAGCCGCTCCACCGTTGGGATCATTGGCAATGAACAGCGGCAAATCATCCTCGCTGTTCTCCAACGAGGCTGCTATACGCCACGGGTCACCATCAGCCCAGAAGTAAACATACACATCATATGCACCCTCCGGCACATCGACCGACGTCATCAGACGCGGGCAATCTTCGGTGTTGAGGTCAGCCTCCCAGCTACCACCGGACTCGAATATAGTACCCTCATTTGCAAAAGCCCGCTTGCGCCAAAGACCATCGGCACCGCTGCCGGCGGTTCCCGGATCATCGGCCGTAAAAACTTCGCCCGTGGCCAACGTAGTGTTGGCAGCTACATTGGGATCGCTTGCATCAGTCGCATCGACATAGACAATCTTCGCATTGGCGTAA
>CAZMWN010000083.1:0-12515 GCA_964569935.1 uncultured Pirellulales bacterium | reverse complement strand
CCATAAATTCTTTTTCCCTTAAAATCAAATTAGGACAGCACCTTGCAGTCTGAATTCAGCGCCTTCTGGACGGATTAAATTCCAAACATAATCAGGAACAATAGCTTCAATCCAACCATCGATACCATATTCTAAACCGCAATCATAACATCCTATTTTTTCCATAATTCATCTTCTTGGTGAGTTAAGTGATTTATTACCAATTATTTTTATAGGACCTCCTTATCGTCTATTTCGGCCAACATTCCTTGTAGTCTTGCAACCACCACGACCTCGATTAGCCCTCACACCTCGGCCTGAACCATCTCTTCTCGGTACGCCTTTCTTTGCCATAATTTCCTTTGTTTAGTACTTTTTTCAAAATATATCCCGTTAGAAAACCAATAATATAAATAAAACTGAATGCAATCATCAATTCAATCATTATTGCGCCTTCTCACTCATTATAGACCATAATATCAAGTCGGCATATTCACAATTTCACGGGTTTTTAGCCAATCAGGATTTACTGCCTGAGTCCATGTGTCAACCAGCATTTCATCACATCTTGCACAATATATCCTTCCCATATATTTATATACTTTTTTGCTGTGTTTATCCAATAAACCACATATTATTTTTCCCTTATTCATAAAGAGTCTGTGCCTTTTTCTTTTATCCCCGAAAGCGATTCAATCATCATTGCGCCTCCACCGATCCTGAATCCTTGTAAATCATATTATTAAAATCGATAACTTCGACACCCTCCAACGCTCTCAACCTTTTCTCAAGCTTCGCGTTCTGCTGTTTGAGCCTCGCTATTGCAACACGGGCATCACTCAAGTTGTAAAAGATAATTGTCCGCTCGTTCTCACCAGCCAACTTAATCCATTCTTCTTTCGGCTTGAGCATGAACTTGTAAATGGGCTGGTTTGGATCGAGAGTATCTATGTAAACCTCATTTGGTGATTGAGTTGGTTTATAATGATTTATAATATCTTCAATTGCTACAAGCCTTGTGTGAAATTCATAAGCCTTAGATAAATCTTTGTCAGTTTCTAAAGAAGTTAATCTGCGCAAAATACTATTATATTGATTTTCGGTAAAATTAGGCTCACTTAGTTGCTTTTGCACTTCACGATTTATATACCAAGAAAGATTTTTTTCGCTTGGTATTTCTTGCAAAGATTTATCCTTGCACCCAGACAAACCCATTATCAGTATGCCCATGACAAGCGTGAACGCCAATATAGCCAAAACGAATACGACTTTACTTAGAATCTTCATAATTTGAATCCTCGGCAAACTTAACGTTAATAGGCTCGTTCCAGTCTTTCGGAACTCTGAGCATAGAACCAGGCATCATAGAAATACCGAAATACAAGAGTTTGAACGTATCATCCGCAGCTCTGTCCGAACTCAAAGTGTTAGTGTTCGGATCGTAATTTATTTCCACTTCATCGCCATCTATGTTTATAACCAAATCACTGTAGTACTCCGGCACAGAGATTGTAAATTCGTAATTTGGCTCTAAATACATAACATCAGGGTCGTTTGGCTCTAAACTTATTGATTCCTCAGAATCATCCAACTTTTCTATATTCATCTTTGCTTGCTGTTTATAAGTAGAAGCATACATCAAGCCAAGAACAACCATTATTATAATGAATATCATCCAATGATAACTCTTCATGCTATGCCCCTTCGCTTCTCACTCTTAAAACCGGATAAGGCTACATGACGGTGCTGTTTATTCCTATATGAATGATAATCTTGTGTCTGAGGCTTCGCATCTCCTATGTTTTGACCTCTTATTAATTTAGCCTTGTACCATATTGCCATGTGACCGAAACTATCTGCTATATGAATGTCAATTGTATCCCTTACAGGCTCATCAAAGAAAACCGGCCTCTCTGTTGTAGATAGTTGTGTATTCTTTCGCCGACGAAAATTCTTTAATCCTAAAATGCCGCTTTTGCATTCATTTTCATCAAAATATGTGCGGGCAATCATTTCATTAGTTGCCCTTATTCTATCATCAAAGGAATGTGCCTCAACTATTTCAAATTTTATACCCAACCTTAAGGCTTCATCAATCGTGGTCTCACCAGTATGAAAACTCTTCCTGTTACTACCATGCTCCGGGTCTATGTCAGGACCGGCAAAATGGCCACCGTAAACATAATGTTTCTCTTGCAATACCGTTGCATAATGTGGCAAACCTTGCCCTAAATCATCGAAATAATGATTAATGGCATTAATCCTCTCGCCTTTGAACTGGAAAAACCATATCGAAGTGTAAATATTACCTGTGTCCCAAAATGTAAAGACTTTAGCAGATGGGTCGTAAGGAACAAAGGTTATCCGTGCTTTTTCTGTGGCTAATGCCATGGCTATGCCGTGGTATGTTCCTTCGGATGCAGCCTCAAACGCCTCAGAAAGAGTCGAAGGGTGTTCTTTGTATATATCTGCACCATATATCTTCTTTTGGCCAATATACCACGCCTTTTGACCATCCGTGAGTCTTTTGTTAAACACCTGTTCTATCCGCCCGTAATATTCCTCCATCTTCCTTGAAATCTCTGTGCCCATGGGGTCTATACTATTAGCTGGATTGTCATGCCAGGCGAAAAAATGTATTCTAAAATCAAGTCTCGACAATGGCTTACCGCTTAAACGATGTTTCTCTGCCTCTTCACAGATAGCATGAAAATCGTTGCCAATGCCCTCGGAAGTGCTTTCTATGAATATTATTCCACCCTCATGTATGGTTGGCAAAGAACCTCTTTTGATCTCTGATGCTTTATCAGGCGCATGTACACAAGTATAACCGTATTCCGATATGTGAAGATACTGAAGTGTGCCAGATCGCATAGAGGTCGAAACATAAATATATGAACCGTTAGAAAACATTAAATCCGTCTTGGTCTCATTCTCAAGACTTATTCTGTCTCTTAGCTCTATTGGTAAATTATCATAAGCAAATTTTACTTTATCCTGAAATATGCGCTCAGCATCATCTAATCTGTGCGCTATAATGCCCGCCCTCACATTTAAGTTAAACAAGCACGCATCAAGAAAGAATAAACATATAAAAGTCGTGATTCCATGCTGCCGGCTTTTTGGTATGACATTGAGCCACCACATAGCTTGATATAGAATTTGCTGAACTCGATTCATTCTAAATCGTATCTTGTTTCCTTTCTCATCTAATATCCAATACAAAGAATTCAGCCTTTTCGTTCGGCTACCTAATTTGTCAAAAAATTCCTTTTCCTGCTTATCACTCATTACAAGGTAAAACACCCATGGTTGATGGTATCTTGGCAAGTAAATCGGCTAATTTATCACTTACATCGTGTACTTGCTCATGTTTATCACGCCATTCATTGGGCTTTCTATTTTTAAGCCAGAATATCTGAGCCGTTACATCAGGCGGATAATGCTTTATTATCGGTGTTATTGTAATATTTCCTTGATAATTCGATATGTGCACGTCTGGATGAGAATATCCAGTAGCCCGATTATAAAGGCTTCTTTCAACCTTTTCGTCTGCAACTGCCTTGCCTTTTTTTAAGGACTCAAAGAAATTTGGATAGCTTTTCTTCCAATTATTTACTGTTTGTTCCGTTACTCCTAAGAAATCAGCTATCTCTTTGTCAGTAAATCCTTTCTCTCCAAAGATTAAAGCTTGTTTCTCATATTCTGGTTTGTATTTACTTTTTACTCCACGTTTAGCCATTTTGTATTTTTCATTGCCCCGATCATAACCTTTTACGCCCGTTCTTCTCCGTGCATCTCAGTAAGTAACTATGAATCACTTGCCAGGCTTTCTTAAAGAACTCTTCAGGCAATTGATCTTTCCAACCTAAAAGCAATAATCTTAACTTCTCAAGCTCCTTGCCTCTTTCAGTTCTTTCATCGTAAAACTTTTTGTTCTCCTTAATTAGAGTCTTTATCCTGCTCTCTAAGTTCCTTATTATCTGTGTTTCTTTGGGCATTCTTTATTTCTTGCTTAATGCTTCTCATGTGCCTATTGTTTTGTTCATCTATTTCTTTAACTGCACATTCCTGTTGTATTTCTCTAAGTTCTTTATTCACTTATTAAAACTTCCGGTTAAAGTGAGAGAGGGAAGATTTCCCCTATACTCAAGGAGATAATCTTCAGCCTTCCGGTATAAAGTTCGGTCGGGCAATTATTCCCGTTACTGTTTCAGCCTTTTAGCTCCATTATTTAACGTGGCGGAAGGTAGCAGTAACGCTCTCCAGAAACCTGAATTTCAGTCGGGATTCACAGTCAAACTAAAATCTCTAACCACGTAAAACCATATCTACATATTTGCTCTGCCAGATTAACGGCGCCCGAGCCAGACGGAATATGCACCGCCTTAATCAATTTTTAAGCATAAAAAAAGCCCGGAAGCCTGGCCGAAGCCAAAGCCCCCGGACTGAAATCCCTATACTCATATCCCTGAGAATCCATTTATTCTCCTTAATATGAGCCTATTTTAGAGGGTCTATTTTAGTTTGTCAAGAAAAATCTCAAGTATTTTTTACTAATTTATAATTATCAAGCCTTCTTTCAAGTTCTGAATGATTTACTCCGCTTGTATCTTGCTCACAAAGACCATGATAATTTTCTCCTGTTTCAAGCATCATTTTTAATACTTTGAAACAAATATCAATACATTTTGACCGTTGTCAAAGAAAACTTGTAAAAATTCTGTTCGTGAACATCGCATGAACACAGAAATCCTATAAAAACGGCGTTTTTCGCAAAAAAAACACAGAAAATACTTTATACATGGTTTTGTTCATGTGAACAGTTACATACAGAGGGGGCACGTTTATTTGGAGCATAGATTATGAAAACAGCCGTATTCACAATAGGACAAATGACAGACCAACTTGGACAACCACCAAGCCATTTTTCCACCTCTCTTCAAAAACTCTTCGCCAAGCAATACAAAAGACAAACTGCGAAAGTGATAACCCCCACCCACAAACAACACATTACAAAATCAACTTGTTTTCTAAATTTTATTCTGTCTTGCATAAATCACCTCGTATTCTTATGTTACTTCCCATTCTTCTACTTCATAATACAATATCCCACCATGGTCTTTTACCCATTTGTCCGCTTTCTCCTCACTGTTAAATATTTTCACAATACGCAGATAAGATTCCCCGTAATAACCATCATTTTTTGTTACAATCCAAACTTTCATTACTCTACTTTAGATTTTTATGTTTCCGCCGCTCAGGGCACGAACTACGCTTGATTGGTAGTCCTCTTTTCTTGGCAAGCCCTATAAGGGCGTAAACGGCAAACTCGGATTGTTGGTCTTTCTTTCTCATAAACCCCCGGAGCGCCTTGAAGCCACGGCCTTAGCCGACCGAGAGTATAGCTGGTGAGCTATTTGTTTATTTTGACATTAAAATCATATCTGGTCTCAAACTATTTTCTTTGTCTTTAGGCCATTCATCACAATCAACCAAGCAAGATACAACTTTATCGCTTATATCTTCGCAGAAGTATTGAGCATAGTTATGCAAATTGCAATTTTGCTTAGCATATTCTTCTTTTGTCTCTTGCGAAATATTTTCACGGTCTTGTTGTTCTTCTAAGCATTTTTCATAAAGCTTTTGCCGGTCTTTGCGTGGTATATGCTTATAAGAATCCCCATAATCACCGGCGATAACAATTCTATTGCCTGCCCAACTACCTATTATAGAATCATTATATTTTTTTGCCGATGGGAATTTTTTCTTGGCGTCTTTCTTTTGCATATACTCTTCCTCAGCTTTGCAATATGCTTTAGAAAACACATCGCCACCACCACGACCATTCCCACTTGCTAATAGAATAGTCAATCCCAAAAGAGTGCCGCCACTGGATTGTCCAAACTCCATCAACTTTAACCCATCATCGAATTTGTGGGGATATAAAAATTGCTTTTTGTCTATATTTACAATGTAATAATACTGTCCCATAGCTCACCTTACCTTTCTACTCACCAACTATTAAAGTTTCGGGAAAATTCAACAAAGCAAATTCTCCAAATAACTCTTTTGCTTTTTTGTCATATACTCTCGCTGCTTCTATTTCTGTTTTGTACATACCTAAATAAAAATATCTTCTATGATAGCTTATTCCTGCTTTCCATTTTTCCCCCATTTGTTGTGTTCCAACATATTTTCTATTTTTCAAAGGATGACCTTGTTGAATGATAGATTTTCTTTCATTTCTTCCATCAATAGCCATATGCTTTTTTCGACTACAACAATATAAATTATTTTTACAGTTATTTAATCCATTCCCATCTATATGATGAACTTCCTCATTTTCTTTTGGTTTCATTATTTGTGTGTGCATACTTATATTGATTTGAGTTCTATCATTTTCATCTACTTGAGGTAAGCTTTTAATAAACCGAATAGCATATTTATCATTGTTCAAATACCATCTATATTGAGCAAGCATGAGAAAATCTTCAAAATCAACCATGGCGAACTTATCGCCAACGGGAATATAAAAAATGCCAGCCGTGTTTATTTTTGTGAAGCCGCCAAGCTTACAAGGTGAGCCACGACTGGCAATATTTGCATTATTAACTTGACGGCCTTTATCATCCATATCAACATTAAAATATATATGAATATCGAAACCCTGTCAAGAAAATTCCGTAATTTTTCTGATATTTCTCAAAAATAAGTATTTCTACTTACGTGACATCGGGCTTTTTTAGCTCATTTTCAAGCTCTTTGACTCTGTCCTCTGTCTTTATTGCTCATTTTTGCTCCTCAAAACATTTTCCAGACCATGCCATATTTTTAATACTTTCCAATCCACTTACAGACCACCTTTCCATGATTGCTCTATTAATTAAAGGCCAGCCAGTTTCTTCTGATGATTGTAAGGCTAAAGCATAAATCTGAGCGATGTTTCTTTTCTTATATTTTTTATTTTTTATCGCATTTAATAAAGTTTGGGTGCAACAGCATAATTCTATTTTTATGCTCATTCGGTTCCTCTCAGGACAGGTTTGTCATTCCCTTTTATCCCATGACGGCTTTCTGAATACTCTCACTACTTTGGCCGCTGCCCGGAAGAGAAATTTTATAGCACTATCCCCGGCCTTAACATACCATTTGTCTTTTGTGTTCATATCCTGCAATTCGGTCATTTCATTCTCCAATCTGTTCAAGGTATTCGGCATTGCTCATTAAGATACCATCGTATTCCAGAGTTATCAGGCCGTGACTGCTCGTTTGAATCTGAGTTCCTTTACTTACAAAGTAGGTCTCGTAGTTCTTTTCTTTGTGCTTTGAGCCGTTGCAGCTTGTCATACCAAAAATCATAACGAGAATGGTCATTGTCATTAATGGCTTTGCTAATATGTTTTTTAACACTTTTGATTTCACGTTCAAGCTCCTTAATGCGCTTTTTTGTTTTTTGCCGCTCTGTAGGCTCTTTCTTAATGAAGATAGCCTTTATAATCTCCCATAAGATTTTTAAGATTGTGGATTTCATTCAAACAATGCTCTTTCTCATGCACAAAATTGTTTCGTAATCTATTCTAGGACTACCCTTCGATTCGGCAAGCCGCCTGAAAAACGACTTGCGCTCCTTGCGACTGATTATCTTGTGGCCGAACAGCGATTCTTTAACATCTTCTTTTACCAACATTGCATGATGTTCGTGGATAGTTTCAAATCCACAGTCCTCGCACAGCCGCCGCCAGTCGCCGCAGAAATCCACCCGCCTTTTGTTTCTGACGAAATCCTTGACCACCCAAATAGCATAGCCGCCTGGCTTTAAGATTTGGTAGCATTGCCTGACAATCTCCTTCGCCGCTTGCCAGAATGTATCGCCCTGCTCTTGACCAAGCTGACCTTCGGAATTGCCATAATGCTCAAGCGTTCCAAGATTGTGTTTCCTTCGTCCTGGAGTCATCATACCATCAGCATCATAGCCAGCAGCTTTTAACCTTTCGTAACGCCTTTGAGCTGCTTTCTCACCGCCGCCAACGCTTTGTCCAGTTTGGCTTCCTTCATATGGAGGGCTTGAGACTACTGCGTCCACCCGGCCGGGCTTGAGATTGCCAAGATTGGAAGGATTGTCGGAATATTCTCCACCTACGGCGGACCGTGCTTGTGTTTTTCTTTTGCCACCTTCTTTTGATTTTGTAAAGTCAATTCCATTTTCTGGTCCTTGCAGGCTTTCCGCATACGGTGGTGAGCTTATCACACAATCGACATCGCCCGGCTTCATAGCTCCCAACTGGCTGGGAGTAGAATCGTAACCGTCCCCCAATGAACACCTTCCCATATTTTTCCCGTGCATTTTTCTTACGCCTTCACTTGGAGAGTCCATTAGACTTTCTTGAAAAGGTGGACTGCTTATCACAATTTCAGCCTTCTCGATTATCTCGCTCAGATGGCGGCTGTCGCCCTGAAATATCTCAGGCGGTACGCAGCACAGCTTGTTCCATGCGTTTTCGTGCAGCTTGAAATTCTGGTTAGCCAAATCAACAAAGCGAGCTTCCAACTCCACGCAGATAACCCTATAGCCGTGATAAGCCCCCAATATTCCGGTCGAGCCTATTCCCCCGAATGGGTCAACGATAATCGAGCCATGCTCAAGCCAACCTTGCTCCTCAATATGCCTGTAAATCCGCTCAAGTAAGCCATAAGCCATCTTGGCCGGGTGACTAAAGGCTTCCGGGACAATTAAATCCTTCCATGACCCATCGTAACAGTCAATCCATTTGTCTGTTTTCATTTCGGGTATTCTCTAAAATGCTTGGCGGTTTTTTTGCAGCTACCGCCAAACTGCACTCAAGGATGATTGCAGACCTGCGGGCAGGACGTTACTCACCATCAGGTAATAATAGCAATCTCAATGAACGAGTCTTAATTCTTTCGATTCTAAATCTCGAACCGCGAATTTCTAATGTTTCACCAACTCGAAATACTCTTGATAATTCGGGATTCTTATTAATTATTTGCTTTGCCCTTATATCACTTATAGGTGCAAAATTTCCTAATCCTGTATCCATTTTTAATTCCTTTCGATTATTTCCTTTTTTTTGAAACGTAATGCGGTTTCCTCCATTGCTCTGATACAATCTTCTCTTTTTGCATTAGAAATATATTGAGCAACCCCAGGTTCATCAAATAATACAACCATGAACAATGAGTCTGTACTGGTTTTGATATGATTTGCTATATCTGTTAATAATCTTTTTAACTCTGGCTCAGTCATATTTGATAGTTGTTCTGGCATATTTGCTCCTTGGTGTTTCAAGTGATTTATTAACAAACTTATTCAAAATCGGGCGGCCTGTTTTAGTTTTGAGTTACGCGTTCATAGTTTTGACCCTTTTTGCTATAACGCTTTCAAAGATATAGTGTCATTTCGACCGCCCGAAACGATTTAAGTTCTTAAAAGTATTACTGCAACTTTATAAGCAAGATTCGCTTCTATCATTGTTTGATAAGAACCAAGATATAATTTTTTGCCATTATGTCTAATTCTTGCTATCCATTTTTTATCTCTTTTGTAATAAGTTGCTCCTTTATAATTTTCTACAAATCTTGTATTCCATTTATTTTGTGCAGATGTCACTATTCTTATATTTGTACGTCTATTGTCAAGACCATTATGATTTATATGGTCAACTTCTTTGTTTTTGGGAGCTCTCAAAATATATCTATGCATTAATATCATAGTATATTTGCCATCAATTTTTTTCCTATTACACACTGCATAATATGTATATCTATGTTTCCATGCATACCATTTATATTTTGAAAGTTCCGAATAATCCTCATCATCAATGATTGCATATTTGCCTTGTGTAAGTTTTATTTTTTTCATAATAATATATATAATTCCGACCTGCGTGCAGGATTCCAACCTGCTTTAGGCTCGATTCCCAGTCATACTACGAGCGGGAGTAAGTTCCTCGGTTACCCTATGTGTCTCACCACATCGCCGCAGGTCTTCCTATGGCATAAATTAACTTTTCAATTTATCCTTATCCCGTGCTGGCTAAAACCGATATTTCAAAAACAACATAATTACAACTTCATCGGTTATACCCGCCTGGGCAAGCTCATTATCAACGCTCGGAAATTGGGCCTCGGCGTTAAAGCTCAACGGGCTGTTTTCTGTTTCAGACATTTCCAAACCGACAAGGGGGCTGTATGATGTCCCCTTGTTAAACACTGTCGATTTGATTCCTACGTATGGCCTGGCATCAAGCTCCGGATTTAGGTATGTAGTCAAAATATCAGGCAAAATAGGCATCGGATTGTTAACATCTATTATATCATCGAAATGATATAATCCGCCAACTTCCAAAACAACAGGCGGCTCCGATCTAAGTTTCCCCTCGATGGCGTCCCATTGTGGCCAGCCTGTTACTCCGATAAAGCCTTCAAGATTGGATTCCTTCGATTCGATTCCGAGCCTTGCCGACATTGCTGCTGCTGCACTTGAATTGCCCGTTTCCATTCCCGCCCAAACGGTGATATCTAAATCATCCGCCTGTACTGTGCCGATACACATCAGCACAATTAATGTCACTATTGTCTTTCTCATTTCGTTTCTCCTTAAAAATTATATTGTTATCCAAATAGCTTCTATTATATTTCCTGGACAATCTTTACCTTTGAATTTGTGTCGCCTCGGAAATCGTGCGCTTCCATCACTAACTGCTCCAGTTATTTTATCTCTTGATAGCCTACCTGCTGTTACTTTTCCGCAATAACTACATTTGAATTTTGTTTCTTTCATTTCGGCCTGCCTATTTCCTTCGATTTGACTACAATCCGCTTGGTCGCACGTACACGTCCCCACCAACCACCTGCCGTAAGTATCAAGGCGACAAATTCGGATATTATCAATGAAAGAGAGGCCTGGTCTGAGGCTGCTATATCGTAGCCAATTTTAGTCAATAACATAACAGCCAAAGCAGTCAGACATTTTATTGCCATTGATTGAAAAAGTTTTTGTGTATCTTCCATGATTAAGTCTCCTTTTCTTGCTCTTTGAGAGCTTTTGAAAGTATTTCATCTAAATCACTTATCATACAAAGCGAATATTCTGGTTTGCTGGTTTCAACTCTTACTCTTTTTATTGCATCTTTCAGCTTTTCGTTCTCGGCTTGAAGATTCTCAATCAAAGTTTTGCCAATATCGGATATTTTTCCCATATCATTCAACTTTCAGTTTTCTCATCTGTCGGTTGCGCTCATTGCTGACGTCTATTTTAACATCTGGAACGTCTTTGAGCAATCCTTCTATCATTTCTCTGGGCAAGCCTATTTTTGTCTTTGAAGTCGTTTCAATGTCTTCCCAGCCTCTTTGATTTAACCACGTTACGCAATCCCTCGGAGTTCCTTCGGCATCTTTAATTAAGTGTACAATTTCCAAACATCTTTGCTTGATTTTCTTGGGTAACTTCTGCCATTTCTCAAACGCAGGCCACTTTTTACGCTTAACCCATATCCCTAAATCCCTGTTCCAACGCTTAGGATATAGCTTCCAGAATTTCTCAAAGTCCTTTGTGTATTCCATGTTGTTCTTCGTTAAGTTTTCTAAATTCTGCTAATTTTTTTTCTAATTCTTCACACTTCGTTATAAAACTTTTGGGTAACAATTGTCTGACTTGCTCCCACTGTTCCTGTATTCTTTCTTTTAATCGCCATGTATAACTATTTATTTTGGTAATAAATCACTTGGTTCACCATAATTCACTCTTTTTCTTATTCAAATAACGCTCCTTGTCCTTGCCTTGCCTCTTTAACGGGTACGCCTGTATCAACTGCCTTCAATCTTTCCTCCGCAATCTTGCAATATTCAGGACTTATGTCTATGCCGATGTACTGCCTACCTAACATTTTTGCCGCTACACAAGTAGTGCCCGAACCGCAGAATGGGTCGAGAATAATGTTATTGGGTTTGCTAAAATCCTCTAATATCCAAATCATTAACTGAAGAGGTTTTTGTGTCGGGTGCTGGCGGTATTCAGGCTTTGCTTTTAATGCCCCCTTCCATAGATAGCGATAAATTTTTAAGGGGTTTTTGAACGAAGTCCAAGCGATTTCGCCATCAGCAAAAGTATCCTCCCATCCATTTTGACACGCTTTATCCCAAACTATTACACAGGCACTTGAGGGAAAAATTTTAGAAAAATGGTTAAAGCCAAATATTATTTGATGGTCACTAACGCGCTGACAAGCTATAAGCTGCTTTTGACTAAAAGGCTCGTAGCTCCAATCCATTTTAGGGTAAATTGTTGGCTCAAAAAACCCCTTCCCGCCTATAGTCTTCGCCCCGCCTAATATACCATACGGCGGGTCTGTTAGCACCAAGTCCACGCACTTGACCGGCCAGTCTCGCATGACCTCAAGGCAATCGCCGCAAATAATCTGATTTACAGGTAATTCTTTCATAATTTTATTCTTGGTGCGTTAAGTGATTTAATGCCATTCTTTTTAAGCTGTAAATTCAACATTATTTCAGTA
>CAZMWN010000082.1:0-12546 GCA_964569935.1 uncultured Pirellulales bacterium | reverse complement strand
ATTACAATATGCTGGCATGCGGTGCCGCCAACGGCTGATGAGCCGGTCACTTTCCGACCGAGACGAGACGCAAATGCACCAAAGATGCTCGCAAGTGTGCAGGGACAGCTAACGGACGAGCAGTTCAATGATGTGCTTACGCCTGGTACACAGTTGCATGAGCACTGGTGTGCCCAGGTCGATGCGATTGCCGTATTCTTGAAGCAGCTTCAGGATGCGAATGTCCCCGTATTGTGGCGACCTTACCATGAGATGAATGGTGACTGGTTCTGGTGGGGCGGCCGGCGAGGAGAACGCGGCACGGTGACGCTCTACCGCCAAATCTTTGAGCGGCTCGTGAACCATCACAAACTCAACAACCTGGTTTGGGTATGGAGTGTTGACAGGCCCGAACGTGAGGACAGGCAATTCAAGGACTACTTTCCCGGAAGCGAATACCTCGATATCGCATCGCTGGATTGTTACGGTGAGTTTAAGCAGTCGTATTACGACGACTTACTCAAGATAGCTGCGGGCAAGCCTATTGTCCTCGGCGAAGTGGGAAAGCCACCTACGCTTGAGGTGCTTGAGAAACAACCGAAGTGGGCATTGTATGTGATTTGGGCCGAGATGGTAAAAAGGACCAAACCGGAGCAGTTACAAAAGCTGGTCAACGACCCACGCATGCTCAGCCTGGAAGATCCGGCTTATATTGAGGCAATAGCTCCGTTCCGTGCAGCCTGCGGATTGCCCCCGCTAAAAGCCGCAGATGCAAAGCCGATGTAATGATTCTTATCAACATGAGTAGTTGATTGTTGCGGCCTGAACGCTCATCGGTAAATCGTTTAGTTCAATAGGAAGTGAATGCCATGAAAAAACTTGTAATACTGGTTATACTGTTAATAACACAATTATCCTGCAGTAATAACCAGCTCAAGCTATCTAATCAACCATCTCTCTACAAACCGGACAATAAAAATATTCAATATACAGGTCGAATCGATTTTACGGACCCCGGCAGGCCAAGACTAAGCGGAGCGGGCGCTTACTTCGAGGTAAAATTCAGAGGAACTGCCTGCAATATTATACTTGAAGATCAGAATTTAAATAATAATCACAGTTATATTTCCACTGAGATTGACGGAAAATATCAGGGGAGAATCAAAGTCACCAAAGATAAAACAGAATATGAAATTGCACAAAACCTGGAAGATACCGAGCACATGCTTCTTGTATGTAAGGCCACGGAAGCTCAGAACGGTTATATTGATTTTTTAGGATTATTGTGTCCTGAGCTACTGCCTTTTGAAAAAAGTAAGGAGCGTAAAATTGAATTTATCGGAGATTCTATTACGTGCGGCATGGGATTGGATGCGACGGAGATTCCCTGCGATTCAGCAGAATGGTATGACCAGCATAATGCCTATCTCGCTTACGGCCCGCTTGTTTGCCGGGAATTGAATGCCAACTGCCTTCTAAGTTCCGTCTCCGGAATCGGCATGATCCGAAATTGGAACAGTCCCGGTCCGACAATGCCGGATGTTTATGAGAATACTTTCCTGAATACAGATTCCACATCAAAATGGAACGCCCAGAAGTATGTCCCTGATTTGGTCTCTATCTGTCTCGGAACGAACGATTTCTCCGATGGCGATGGCAGTTATGAAAGGGGTGAATTGGATTCGGCCGAATTTGTAGCTGAATATATCCGGTTTGTAAAACGAATCCGAAACCGATATCCTAATGCACAAATATGCTGCCTGAGCAGCCCGATGCTATCGGGTAAAAAAAGTGCACAATTGCAAAAGAATCTGTCGCAGGTGATACAACATATGCGGGAAGTTGAGAATGACAGCAAGGTACACATGTTTGCTTTCCCACATGTTAGTGTAAGCGGATGTTCGGGGCATCCTGACGAGAAGGAACACCGGAAGATTGCGAAAGAGCTCCTGCCGTTTTTCAAAAAAGTAATGGATTGGCAATAAAATAAAAATCGTTTGTTATCTTCTCAAATAGTATCGATTTGGAGACTGAGGCATGAATATAACAAAAATTAATCGCCGTGATTTTTTGAAGGCTGTGGGATTGAGTGCTGCAGCTTTGGGATTTACGGGAAATGTCGTCAAGGCTCAAGAGAAGCCTAAACCTGCTCAGACTACTATTCCACGCTGGAGGGGATTTAATCTTTTGGATTACTTCTCTCCGTTTTCGTTCGGCCGCGGTCGAAATAGGACCACCGAAGATGATTTCCGCTGGATGTCCGACTGGGGCTTTGATTTTGTTCGTTTGCCTATGGCTTATCCGAGATGGATAGAATACGACCGGTCGCAGGGTGACATTAAGCCGGACGATGTTTATAAAATCAAGGAAAGTGCAGTTGAATATATCGATAGTATTGTCGAAATGGCCCACAAGCATGGCATGCACGTGAGCCTGAATCTCCATCGCGCTCCCGGATACTGTGTGAACGCCGGATTCAACGAGCCATTTAATCTCTGGAAAGACAAAGAAGCTCTGGATGCGTTCTGTTTTCACTGGGGGATGTGGGCAAAGCGATACAAGGACATTCCGCCGTCCAAGATCAGCTTTGATTTGGTGAACGAGCCGAGTATGCGTGAAGATATGAATGACCAGCATTCGGCGCGTGGACCTGTGCCGGGCGATATATATCGGAAAGTAGCTGAAGCTGCGGCAAAGGCGATACGACAGGCCAATCCCAACCACCTTATAATTGCCGATGGAAATAATGTTGGTAACGATGTGATACCAGAGATTATAGATTTGAATATCGCCCAGAGTTGCCGTGGCTACAAGCCCGCGTACATTTCTCATTATAAAGCGCCCTGGGCGTTTGCCGACGTCAATAATCTGCCCGAACCCGTTTGGCCCGGCAAGATGAACGATGAGTACTGGGATCGCGCCAGACTTGAAAAATACTACAAACCGTGGATTGAGCTGGCTCGAAAGGGTATCGGTGTGCACTGCGGAGAATGCGGGTGCTGGATAAAGACGCCGCATGAAGTCTTTTTGGCCTGGTTCGGTGACGTTCTGGATGTATTGACAGACAACGGCATAGGTTATGCCCTATGGAATTTCCGCGGCGAATTCGGCATCATCAATTCTCGCAGAGAAGATGTCGAATACGAAGACTGGCACGGCCATAAACTCGACAAGAAGCTGCTTAACCTGCTTGTGAAACATTAGTTTAGCAGATGGATTTTATCTCATTCAGTCTGCTTTTGTGCTATTGGACTCGTTCGAACTGTATACGGTCGAGCTGGACGTTCGATTCGGCAAAGCTTAATGAAATATCGCAGGGGCCCTTGGCCTCCTGGCTAAAAGTGACAAATTCCAGAGTCGGCACAATGTCACCCGGACTTTCCATCCACATTCGCTGTTCCTTGTCGCCGACTTTCAGAAAGAGGGCATCCTCGTCGGAGGATGGTCCCATGCCGTAAACTGTTATCTCGTAGTTGCCCTTGCTCAATTTGATGGTTGCCTCTGCATTGCCGGACTCATCCTGAAGCACAACGACCTTTCCACCGCTGGCGCCTTCGAGTTCCTGCACCTGGGCGTTGAGCAGGTCAAATTCTTCCACTTCCACGAAGAACGTTCCTTCTCCTGCATTATGTATCCTCGGCTTACCCATTCCGGCACAGCCGGAAAGCAGCAAGGCGACTACTGTAATTAACATCCAACTTGTTTTCATAATTTTACTCCTTTCTCGCAGATACGTTCCTGACGACCTTATCGACCTTATTCAGTCCTTTGGACTCCTTACGAAGTTCAGGCTAAGCTCAGAATAGCTTGGATACCGTTTATGCGTGCATTATTATTTCTGACGTTGTAAAAAGCAAGAAATTTTCGCTTGTAACTCTGGAACCACGAGACGATTGGACTGTCTAACGACTTCGGTGGATTAGGTCGAGCTGCTTAGGTTGAGGCTGACATATAGCTGTTGTTTGCGATTATCGCGTGACGAATCTACATCTTTTTCATTCCCGGTGGTAAATCAATTCCGACCCGTCCTTTTGCTTCTTTGAATTCTTTGATGATTTTAACCGCAGTTTGAGGATTATCGACCATAGTAAAGACGTCCATATCTTCCGGGGATATATATTTGTGTTCATCCAGCATCTTGGTCTTGATCCAGGTAGTCAGTCCTTTCCAGTAATCACTGCACATCAGAATCACTGGAAATGTGGCCTGCTTGAGGGTTTGAATCAGGACAAGCGATTCGAAGAACTCATCCATAGTGCCCAAGCCGCCGGGGAAGACGATGAAGCCGTGAGCGTATTTGAGGAACATTACCTTGCGGACGAAGAAATATCGAAAATGCAGAGACAGGTTCTGATAGTCGTTTGGGACCTGCTCCATAGGCAGCTCGATATTCAGGCCGATACTCTGGCCTCCGGCGTCGGCGGCACCTTTATTGGCCGCTTCCATTATCCCACCTCCGCCGCCGGTGATTACTGCAAAGTCGGCTTTTGCCAGTTCGAAAGCGGTTTGCTCGGCGAGCTTATAATATGGCTCATTAGGTTTGGCACGGGCTGAGCCGAAAATTGATACTGCCGGGCCGACCGTGGCAAGCTCCTCAAAGCCTTCGGTGAATTCGGCCATTACTCTGAATATCCGCCAGAGGTCTTTTACCGGATTATCGGTGCTCTCTATCATAAGAGGTGAATCTCCTTTAAGTATTGCGTTTTACCATAAGGCCGGGTCGTTTGCCGATGGACAATATTTTGCAATCGGGCAATCGGGGCAACTCGGCTTACGCGCTTTACAGATATTTCGACCATGGTAAATCAGCAAATGACTAAACAGCGTCCAGTTCTTCTTTGGTACTATTTCGGCCAAATCGAATTCCAACTTTACAGGGTCGCTGTTTTTAGACAGCCCTAATCGCCGGCTCAGGCGTATAACGTGCGTATCGCAGGTTATTCCCGGGACGCCGAACGCATCGCCGAGGACGCAGTTGGCTGTTTTTCTGCCCACGCCGGGTAGTGTTAAAAGCTTGTCCATTGTATCAGGAACTGTACCGTTGTATTGCTCGATTATTTTCGTACAGGCTCCCTTGATATTCTTAGCTTTGTTGCGGAAAAAGCCGGTGCTCTTGATGTCCGTCTCGATTTGCGCCAGATCGGTTTTGGCCCAGTCCCCGGGGGATTTGTATTTTTTGTAGAGGTCTTTTGCCACTATGTTGACCCGCACATCCGTACACTGCGCCGAGAGAATGGTTGAAATCAGAAGCTGAAGCGGATTTTTAAAATTCAGGGCGATTTTTGCATCGGGGTAAGTTTTTTTTAATATCGGCCAAATCTTTTGAATCCGCTCTTTGGCCTGCTGTTTGTCAACCTTGAATTTCTTTTGCTTTACCAATTCTATTGAGACTCCTTAATTATCAGTATCCTTATCCGGTAATGTTTCCAAATGGCTTTTTAGCTCGCGGGCAAAGAGAATTCCTCTCCATTTTAGTGTTTTTTCATTGCCGGGGATAAAGAGCATGCTCACCGGTACGCCGGGTTCGTTATAAGTTTCCTGCAGGGCTATTGTCGCAGGGAAATTCTTTTCTGTTGTGTCGGCTTTAATTGCCAAAACATTTTTTTGTTCGATTAGCTCAGCGATGTCCTTGCGGGAATAGACAGTTCTTTCCACCGTCTGGCAGCTCAGGCACCATGCGGCGGTGAATTTAATCAGGACGGGGCGCTCTTTTTCGAGAGACGTTTGGATTGATAGGGCATCGTAACTTTGCCAGTTAATCAGCTTGTTAGCAGATGCAGGTAAAAATGTCCAGCCTGCGCCAAGTGCCAGTGCTATTGCCATAATCCGGACGAGCCATTTGCGAGTCGGCTTTGTACCGAAGCCAACCCATGTGCCCCACATCCAGGCACAGAAAGCGAGCACTACAGCAAAATACAAAACTCCGCTTGTGCGCGCTTCCGGCAGGGCTGTAATAAGTTTTACAGCTATAATCAGCAGAACAAATCCGATACCCTGCTTAAATACCTCCATCCATTTTCCAGGTTTTGGCAGGCGGTTTAATAATCCGGGCATCGAAGTCAGAATCGCATAAGGCAGAGCCATGCCGACTCCTATAATCATTATAGCGGTAGTTGCAGGCAGCAATGGTTGTGACTGGGCCCAGGCAAAGGCGGCGGCCAGAATCCCAAAGCTGCAGGGTGTACTCAGTATCGCTGCTAAAAATCCCATCCCTACCGATGCGAAATATCCTTTGCCGGATGTCTGTTTACTGGAAACAACAGATGGCACGGTAATCGTGAAGACCCCGAACATAAATAACGCCAACAAGACCAGCAATAGTGACATTCCCGCGACGAAGGTCGGATTGCGAAACTGGTCACCCCATTCCAGAACCGTTCCGTAAAAAATCTGCAAAAAGATATTAGCGCCGGCAAGAACAGCAAAGAACAATAATATCCCCAGGCAAAAAGAAAGGCCCAACGCGGTAGATACACCTCGGCTTTGCTTTGCCTGTCCAACAATGCGCATCACGATAAGAGGCAGCACGGGCCAGACGCAGGGCATAATATTTAAAGCCAGGCCCGCTAAAAACGCCAGAGTCAGAGCAAACCATGCCGGTTGAGTTACCTTTTGATCCGACATGTCCTGGGCGACAGGTATTTCCAGATTAATCTGCTCCCATGAATTTTTTGTATTCCAATCTATATTAGCGCGCAGTGTCTGGTTAAACGGCAGCAGACAGATTGTGCTCGTACAGGCCTGGCCGGATATAGTGACATTCGCTTCGCCGGTAGTCTTTGTGGGATCTTTAATTGTTTGAATTGGGATAAAGATGGTGAACTTGCCGACGTAGACTTCGACTTGTTTGCCGAACGGGTCTGTAAAGGTGCTCCATTTCGGAAAGATCGCCGGGCCAAATTCGAAATCGGCGGATTTTGCCTGAACCTTCAATTCAAATCCGGGGGCTGTAGCAGTTTCGGCTTTCGCGTAATAATGAAGATCATCAGTACCTTCGAATATGACTGCTATACCGGTATCCTGACCCAGGCGGGCCGGCTTGAAGCTTGCGGATGAGAATTCCTGCTCGTATCTTGCCAACTCTAAGCTTGCAGTGACATCGTTAGTGATTGTTGAGTTTGGTTCAGCCGCCTCCTGCCCCCGGGTAAAAGAAGTCACTGCGAAAACGCCGACAATCCATACAGCGCCAGCAAGCAGCGAAATTTTCAATTGTGATAAAGTTTCTTCCCGCATGATAGTCCGGAAGTAATTTAAATAGAAATAATATTAGTTGGTTGACTGCTCTTGCTGCTGCTCAGGTTTCGATTGCTGACTCTTGGCCTGCTCGGCAGCCAACAAATCTGCGACGGTGGGTTTATCCAGGGAGCCGCCTTCCAAAATTAATGTTACATCATCAGCGTCGAGGGTTTCGTATTTCAACAGGGCTTGAGCAATTTGCTCGAGCTTATCTTTGTTTTCTTCTATTAGTTCCTTTGCTTTTTTGTAAGCTTCGTTGGTAATAATTTTAACTTCGATATCGATTGCTTCGGCTGTCTTTTCTGAATACTCCTTCTCGGTCGGCATCAGATACACCATATCTTTGAGGCTTGTATCCTGCCCGTAATTTATTAGACCAAGCTCATTGCTCATCCCCCAGGCCAAAACCATTTGCTTTGCAATATTAGTGGCCTGCTGAATATCGTTTTGTGCACCGCTTGAGATGTCATCGCAAAACATTTCTTCTGCGATTCGTCCACTAAAGCAGACCTGTAAAAGTGCCATACAATATCTTTTTGTGAATATGGTCCTGTCTTTTTCCGGCAGGGCAAAAGTCGCTCCGCCCATCGGACCACGCGGAATGATACTGACCTTATGCAGCGGGTCCGCATCTTTGAGCATAGATTGGACCAGTGTATGGCCTGCCTCGTGATAAGCGGTAATTTCTCTTTCCTTTTTGTCGATAACCCTGCTCTTTTTCGCTCTTCCCCATCGGACCTTATCTCGTGCTTCTTCCAGGTCTGCCATTTCTACAAAGTCTTTATTGGCCATAGTTGCCGCCAAAGCAGCTTCGTTGATAATTGCCGCCAGGTCCGCTCCGCTGAACATAGGCGTTCCGCGCGCCAGTCTTTCAAGGTTGGTATTTGCTGCCAATTTTACTTTCTTGACGTGAACTTTCAGAATATCAACACGACCTTTCAAATCGGGAAGCGGCACAAAGATTTGCCTGTCGAATCGTCCGGGGCGTGTAAGTGCATGGTCTAAAATATCGGCGCGGTTTGTCGCCGCTATCACAATGACCTGGTCGTTGGTGTCAAAGCCATCCATCTCGACCAAAATAGCATTGAGTGTTTGTTCCCGTTCGTCATGTCCGCCGCCGACAAAACCGGCACCGCGTTTTCGTCCGATAGCATCGACTTCGTCAAGAAATATGATACAGGGCGAGTTCTCTTTTGCCTGTTTAAACAAGTCACGAACACGCGATGCCCCGACCCCAACGAACATCTCGACGAAATCGCTTCCCGATATACTGAAGAACGGGACATCGGCCTGGCCGGCTATGGCCTTTGCAAGCAGTGTTTTTCCGCAGCCGGGCGGGCCAATGAGCAAAACGCCGCGGGGAATACGCCCGCCAAGACGCTGGAATTTCTTCGGATTTTTCAGAAACTCGATAATCTCGGCGACTTCTTCCTTTGCCTCCTCGACACCGGCCACATCCTCAAATGTCACTTGGACACGGTCTTTTCCATGTAATCTATGTTTGCTTCGACCGAAGGACATTAACATCCCACCGGCCCCGCTGCGAAGGTTTCGGACAAAGAAAAAGTAGAAAAAACCAACTATTAACAGAAGTGGAAGGAGCCAGTTTAAAAGCATATAGAACCAGAGGTGTTGCCTGGTGAATTTAACCTCTATGCCGCTTTCTTCCAGCTTCTCGAGATACTGGTCTGGAACCCATTCCTGTTTATAGTCTACAGTGAATGAAGGAGATGCATTTTTGTCTCTGCCGGTAACATCCGTCTTGAATTTGCCTTTAATCTCGGTTTCACCGATCTCAATGCTCTCGATCTGATTGTTTTCAGCATATTCTACAAATTTATTCCAGGTGATATTATCAGGTCTCTGAAACTGTTGAACAATCGTCCATAATATGAGTATCAGAATGAAAATTACAACGTAACTATAGGGTCCGCGTTTATAGCGAGGCAGTGGGGGCTTTTGGCCCGGTCTTTTTTGTGGGCCGCGAGGAGGCAATGTCGGCCTTTTATTTTGCTTATCAGTCATATTTGGCGTTTTTCAATCAAAATAACGATATTACCATTTTCTTTCCATCAGTTCTACGATTTTTCTGGCAAGTTTGTTTGCCGCAAGACTTGAGCCATATTTAAAGTCCTGCATTTGGTACTCAGAATAGCTTGCTGACGAGTTGATCGTTTGGTTGTCTATAAGCAGTTCTCCCGTATTTAAATTTTTCCAGTTAACTACCGCGTACAGTTCCACTTCTTTTTCCAGAATACGGCCGGTTTCGCGTTCGGTGCTAAGAGCTATTTCTCCTATCGATACTATTCGGCCGCTAATAATGGTATCAGCACGGTCTGGGCTGGAGACTATTTTATATGGCGTCTCTGCCTCGATGCGTTTCGAGAGGGCATCGGAAAGCTCGTATTCAATCCCACGTCGGAAAGTCTGATTGTCAAACATTTCCAGGCAGACGCTTTCCACGTCTTTGGGATAAATTGATTCATTTGAATAACCTTTCATAGCAGCACATCCGTAAAAGGTTAAACTTAGGAACATAAGAGCATAAGAGCATAAAAGTAACAGTACCTTGGGAGTTGTGCACATATGATTTAAGGACTTATAAGTATATCTTGGGTTTATATTTTTCATTTTTCTTTAATCACTGATGAGATTATTATCGAGCATCTTCCTTGCCTTTCCTGCGGCGATACTATCCGGCCAATCACTTACTACCTCGTTAAAATAAAGATTGGCTGATTGTTTATTCTTAGTCTTTTGGTAATATTGGCCGATTATATATTCTTTGTAGGCTAATTGCTCAGTTAATTCTTTTAGTATTTTACCGACGCCTAACGCTTTGGCATCTTCAGTGTATAGAAGTCTAAATCTTTCGTAATAACTCTTTGCGCTTCTAAGACATGAGGCGTCATAAAAAGGTCTTTTATGTTCAGGATTTTTATTGTATATGGCGCGTTTTGACTGAGCCATGCCAAGTAAGGCGTCTCTGCCGATCAGACCTGTCTGCCATTCCAAAGATATTTCCCACCATTTGAGATATGCTTCGTGGAATTTTTTCCTTTGTTCGTAATTTCGAGCAACAGCAACCGCGGCCTCTGTTCCCATTGTTGTATTTATACCGGCGCGGTCGGTAACCTTTTCCATAATTCTGATGCCCTCGGCATATCCTGAGATTTTGATGAAGCCGAGAAAATGTTTTTTCCGGCCGCCTAAGTAGGCTGTTCCAATAGAAAACTGCCTGTCCAAAGCCGCTTCACGAAATCTGGTTTGTGGGAATTTAGTGAGCAGTTTATCATAATTCCTGGCTGCTTTGGTAAGTTTTCTTTGAGATAACAGTAACTCAGCCTTGATGAAGAGATCCAAATCACGCCCGGCAATGTTAGGGAAATCTTCTTTGATTTTCTTGAATGTTTTGCGAGCAGCCTTAGTTTGCCCTGCATTTACCAGCTTTCTTGCTTCGGCTATTACCAAAAGCAGTTTGTCCTGGCCCTGGGCGGAGATCGCCTCCCAGCTTTTCCCATTGTCCAGATACCACGTATCTGCCGAGACAGTCGATAAAGCTGCCGACATAATCGCCAAAGTAAAAATAAAAAGTCGTATTCTATATTTTAACATGTCCCGGACCTAAAGCTGGTTGTATGGCTCAATGGTTTCATATTCGTAAAATCACAATTATAACCGATTCTCAAAATCTCTGCAAACTTGCAGTTCAAAATATACTATACTTTATATTTATTTGGTTATAATCATAAAAGAACTTATTCTTAACATCTGTGCCGGATATAAGCCATAAAGTTATCGGCTTTTTAGAGAAATTGGTGAAAGTGGGGAATGTGTATGAATTATGCTTTGTACCATAACGCGAACACATCTGCTCATTCGCATATCTGCCGATATTGGAGCTGTCAGGGATTAGGTACAAATCCCCATATACCTTTCTGCACCCATTTCAGATCCTCATTGTCCGTATGTTCTATACTGGCAAAGTCGGGATTAACATTCTCATAAGGAGGACGCAGCAGGGCAAGGTCCATGGTGCGATTGTCAGTCCATTTGTGGTAATCACTGTGCCCATCTGCGAAAGACCAGTTCGTTCCGTTACTGTGTCGCACAGTGGGAATGTCCCACCACATCGGTCTGTCGTGCCATACTCCCCATGGACTGCCGGGCCATTTGCCTTCATCGAGAAACACGAGCCTTTCACCCGGCCTGTCAATCTCCGACCTCTTTTTAATATATAGTTCATCAGGAGTTTCTATAAAAGAAAGCGGAGGAGTACTGCTGCCCCACATGGAGTCAACAATGGAGTATGTTACCATCTCTCCCCGGATACCTGTAGGGCATTTATAAAGTTTTACGTTCTTCACAAACGGAAATAGCACTCCGGACTCCATAGCTTTTCTTTGCTCGGCTTCAGAAGCACCTCGTTCTGCTACATCTACCCAGGCACCCGGCATACCCACCCAGGCCGTACAAAGCTTGTCGTCGTTGTCATCTGCATACATAATCCACCCAACCGTCAACTGCCTCAGATTGTTAAGACAGACCGCACGTTTACCCTGTTCTCTGGCGGTTTTTAATGCAGGTATTAAAATAGCCATCAGAACTGCGATAATAGCAATGACGACCAGAAGCTCTATTAAAGTAAAACCGTTTTGCTTGTGCAATTTCTGCTCTCCCTTGGGGACGCCTTTCGGTGCTTTCATTTCAAGGGCAGTATTTCCAAGGTGTCTTTTTCTATCAGAATCAGATAAATTTCGTAGTTGTGTTCCTTTTATTGTACTCTAATTAATCGTGGATATACAAGTAAATTGAGATTATTATGCAATTTTGCTCTTCTTGACGATTGGTGGCTAATCACTTATAGTGTTTCGAAGTTGCCTGAATTAGAAATAATGTTATTGGAGTTGTTTTAAATGGCTAAAAAAGGACAATGTGACCAGTGTACAGGCCTGTGCTGCAGGTACTTTGCGCTACCGATTGAAACACCGGAAGATAAGGGAGACTATGATGATATAAGATGGTTTCTATGCCACAAAGATGTTACTGTATTCGTCGAGGACGGCGATTGGTACATTAATATAAAGAACAAGTGCAAATATTTATCCGAGAAAGATCATAGTTGCCGGATATACGACAAAAGACCGAATATTTGCAGAGGGTATAATCACTCGGAGTGTGATTTTGTTGAGGGCCATTACGACTACGAGCTGCACTTTACAGATGATAAACAGATGGAAGAATATATAAAAATCAAATTCGGCAATAACATCAGCGAGAAGAAAAAGAAGAAGAAAAAGAACAAGAAGAGAAAAAGATGAAAATACAATC
>CAZMWN010000081.1:0-12618 GCA_964569935.1 uncultured Pirellulales bacterium | reverse complement strand
TCAATCTTAGTGTGGCGATCTGGGTCGGTTTCCTGGCACTGTTTGGAATTGCATCAGATGACGGTGTTGTGATGTGTACATATTTAAAGCAATCGTTTCAGAGGAATATCCCTGCGAGTATAGACCAGACCCGCCAGATGGTAATCGAGGCCGGCAAACGTAGGATTCGCCCCTGTCTTATGACAACGGCAACGACAATATTGGCCCTGATTCCGGTTCTGACCTCGACCGGACGGGGATCGGATATTATGGTACCGATGGCGATACCATCTTTTGGAGGAATGACGATTGAAATTCTTACAATGTTAGTTGTGCCGGTTTTATATTGCTGGCTAAAGGAAATTACTATTCGCAGGAAACATTCGTAATGGATTCTGCTGATGGAGGTATTAAAATGACTGAAAAAATAAAAACAAACAAAATAGTATGGCTCCTGATTGCTGTATTGGGACTAATTACAGCGGGAGCAGTTGTTAACAAACGGTCGCCCAAGCCTGAATATGCCGGACGACCTGAAGCTGCTGTTTATAATAATCTGGAAGATATTATTAAATCAGCCCGGTCATGGGACGCTGCCTTTAAGCCCTGGTACGGCAAAGCAGCCCCTGATTTTACGGTCACGGATATTCATGGGCAGGAACACAGCTTGAGCAGTTATAATGGCAAGAACGTACTGGTTGTTTTCTGGGCCACGTGGTGTTCTGCGTGCAACAAGGAGATCCCTCATTTGATTGAACTGCGAAAAGAAATCGGAGAAGACGATCTGGCTATCGTTGCTATATCGAATGAAGAGTCGGGGCATCTAAAGCATTTCGCAGATGCCAAACAGATAAACTATACAATTGCGACTGTTGGAAACAGTGCCCTGCCGAGTCCTTTTGCCGATGTAAGCGCGATACCAACTACATTCTTCGTCGATCGAAGTGGGAAAATAAAGCTTGCCGCAGTGGGTCTGGTGACACTGGAAGAATCAAAAGCGATTGTGGAAGTTGAACAATAATTCGAACTCAATTGAATGTGCTGAATGGTCAACAAAATTAAAACTCAACAACCGGCTATAAGAGATGTTCTGCAAAGGCTTTATAGAAAATACAACCATCGCAATCTCATAAAGCCGGACCCGTTACAATTTGTATATAAATATTCCAATCGAGCGGATATGGAAATTGCGGGTTTGCTTTCTGCAGTGCTGGCCTATGGACGGGTAGAGCAAATCCAGAACAGTCTTACAAGGCTTTTCGGACTTATTGGAAAAAGCCCATATGAATTTGTAATGGATTTTGGTCCGGCAAACCGACGAAAGTTACACGGATTCAAGCATCGTTTCACAACCGGTGACGATATTTCAGATATGCTGATGTTGCTTAAGAAAGCTATCAAAAAAAATGGCAGCATAGAAAATTATTTCCTGCTGGGTTACAACAAAACCGACGAAAATATTATTCCCGCCTTAACAAATTTTTGTGGTTCGTTATTGAACATGTACACTACCGAACATCCTGGAGATACAAACCGAGGCTTGAAATATTTGCTGGTCTCGCCTGCCGGAGGCAGTGCCTGTAAAAGGCTGAATCTTTTTTTGCGGTGGATGGTGCGGGATGACCAGGTCGATTCGGGTTTATGGAAGTCTGTCAATAAGGCTAAACTGGTTGTACCTGTCGATGTGCACATGGGTAGATTATGCAGGATACTGGGATTTCATAATAATAAGACAGTTTCCTTGAAAACATCTATAAAAATCACGGAAAGATTTGCCCGAATAGAACCTTCGGACCCTGTGAAGTATGATTTTTCGTTAAGTCGAGTCGGGATTGTTGAAAACTGCACAGGAAAATACAGAAAAGATTGTGAACTTTGTGAACTTTCCTCGTTTTGTTTTCAGCGATGATATAGATATATGATTTCGGAGTAGTTATGTCGGAACCTAAAGTAAAGATAAAAGTGTTATTTATTTGCACCGGTAACGCATGCAGGAGCCAGATGGCCGAGGGCTGGGCTCGGCATCTAAAAGGAGATATTATAGACGCCTATTCCGCCGGCATCCATCCGATTGGTGTCAGTTCGAGGGCGATAAAGGTAATGGCTGAAGCAGGTGTCGATATTTCAATGCACACATCCAAGCATGTCGATGAACTTAGGAACGTTGATTTTGACTATGTCATAACTTTATGCGATAATGCAGCCGAGAATTGTCCAGTATTCAGTGGAAAAGCTAAAATTATACACAAGCCCTTTGAAGATCCATATTTTGCAACCGGTACTGAAGAGCAGATTATGGCGGAATTCCGAATGGCTCGGGATAAAATAAAGGCGTTTATCGAGACTATTCCAGAGAGTCTGGAAGGTATATAATAACCCTTTGGTAACTAAAGAAAATTTTAAAAAATCTACTGAACTGTTGACAGGGAATATTAGTAGGACTATATTAGTCTTATATAGTAGGTCACAGTTGACTTTGATTAAGAACAAAACCGGTTTAGAATATCTCAATAGAAATGGATATCGTAAGACGAAACACTGATTATGCACTGCGGGCAATAGTGAATCTGGCCCGAAACCATGGTAAAGGACCTGTATCGAGCAGGACAATAGCCAACCAGGAGAATGTACCTTACCAGCTTGCAAGTAAGTTGATGCAAAAACTCAATAATGCCAAACTGGTAACAAGCTATATGGGCCCGAAAGGCGGATTTGGTCTGAGCAGGGAACCTTCGAAAATAAATTTACTTGAAATAATAGAAGCGGTTCAGGCACCTATAAGCCTTAACAGATGCATACTGTCGAAGGAGATTTGTCCGCTACAAAAACGCTGTACAGTCAGGCCAAAACTTGTCGAACTTCAAAAATATATAGGGAATTTTCTCGGCAATATCACCCTGGATGAACTTGTATCGGGTGGAACCAAAAAAGGAAGGTCGGAGAAATATAAGAAGGCCAAGAAATGAAAGAGACAAAAGAAAAATCAAGCGTCCTGCAGGCTTGTGTCGGCAACGGGCAAACTTTGGCGGACTTAGTTGAATATTCGACAGATTCGGTAGTGAGTAAGACAATACTGGATAAGCCGGCCGGCACGATTACACTGTTTGCCTTTGATAAAGACCAGAAACTCAGTGAGCATACAACACCTTATGATGCAGTTGTCCAGATTCTTGACGGCCAGGCTCGATTAACAATAGGTGGGCAGGAAAAACAGGTTTCAACCGGCCAGGTAATTATAATGCCGGGTAACGTGCCGCATGCAGTGGCTGCGGATGAGAAATTTAAAATGCTGCTGACGATGATTCGTGCATAAAAAGACCAATAAAAGTACCTGGAGAATATGAAATGCTCAAATGTCCGGGACGGGATCAACGGTTGTGGAAGCTCGAAGATAGATATTGGTTGTACCGAATGGTGTCAATAATCCAAGCAGTGAACGGGAGCAATAATGGTAGGCCCAAGTTCTATATCTGATAAGTTGATTGACGAGATGAAAAAAGTTTTTGACCGGGATACAAAACGTATTGAACATGCTCTTGCTGTTTTGGATTTCGCCGAGAAAATTCAGGCCATCGAAGGTGGCGATGCCCTGGTCGTCAGGGCCTCTGCGATTTTACATGATATAGGCATTCATGAAGCTGAACGCAAATATGGCTCCTCGGCCGGTAAATATCAGGAGATCGAAGGTCCACCAATTGCCGAACAAATTTTAGAGAGAAACAGTATTCCAACTGAGACGATTGAACATATATGCAGGATTGTGGCTAACCATCACAGTGCGAAAGATATAGATACAGTAGAGTTCAGGATTATCTGGGACGCGGATAATCTCGTCAATCTTTCTGAGGAATTGAAAGATGTCAGTAAAAAGCAAGTTCAACAGATTATTGACAAGGTGTTCAAGACTAATACAGGTCATATGATAGCTGAGAAAAGACTTTTAGAACTTGATACGATAAAATCAGGCAGTACTGAAACGTTGAAACCTTAGAATAAAATGTCAGAATGTAACTGTAAAGTTGGGGCAGATTTAGAAATGCGATCTAATTGAAAGGAGTTAGTCATGAGAATAAGAACGGTATATTTAGGAATTTTAGCAGGTCTAACCTTAGCTTTGCTCACTGTCGCAGGCAACGGTTGCAAAAAATCCGACACAGTCATGGCTGCAGATACAGTTGAGCTTTGTCTGAAGTGTGGTCAGATAAAGGGCAGCGATTTATGCTGCAAGCCTGGCCAAACCCTCTGTACCGATTGCGGACTTGTTAAAGGTTCGCCGGGCTGTTGCAGTATTCCGGAAGGGGCTACGTCAGCAGCAATTTGCACAAAATGTGGGCAGATAGCTGGTACGGACTTGTGCTGCAAACCAGATCAGCCCTTGTGTCCAAAGTGTGGTCTTGTAGCAGGCTCACCAGGCTGCTGCAAGCTACCTTAAGAATAACAAGACAAAACTGGATTAGATGCTCCAGCAGGCAATACAGAGTTCTATTTGAGTATATAGGTCCTTGTAATTTGAGTGGTATATTTAGATGGTCAGGGGAAGTGTCTATTTCGGTTTAGGTTTTGTCACGCTTATAAGTTTCGCTTTAATCTTATCCGGTATAGGCAAAGGAGAAAAAGAAACATTGGCTACATTATCATCACATAAGAATACCAACCGGCTTATCAATGAAACCAGCCCGTATTTACTTCAACATGCGCACAATCCTGTGGATTGGTTTGGTTGGTCGAAAGAGGCTTTTGAGAAAGCCAGAGAGCAGGATAAACCTGTCTTTGTTTCGATAGGTTACTCAACGTGTCACTGGTGCCATGTCATGGAGAAAGAGAGTTTCAGCGATGAGCATATTGCCGAGATTATGAATAAACATTTTATCAGCATAAAAGTCGACAGGGAACAGCGACCGGATGTGGATGATGTATATATGAGTGCTGTTCAGGCAATGACAGGCAGTGGAGGATGGCCTTTATCTGTATTTTTAACTCCTGACGGTAAACCTTTTTACGGCGGTACATATTTCCCCCCAAAGAGTTCTTTCGGTCGTCCGAGTTTTGAGCAGGTGCTTTTAACTATTGCCGATGCATGGGAGAATAAACGTGCAGAATTAGTTGAATCGGCCGGGAAAATGAGCGAGGCATTGAAAGAACTGACTCGCCAGAGAGGCAATGCAACTCTTTCAGACGATGTAATAAATGAAGCAAAGTCTCATCTTCAGGCAATATTTGACAGCACCTACGGCGGATTTGGAGATGCCCCAAAATTTCCTCAACCAAGCAACCTTTCGATGCTCTTGAACTATTGGCACAGGACCGATGATAAGCAGGCCTTAGATATGGTTAAATTTACGCTTGATGCTATGGCTAAAGGTGGAATATATGATCATCTCGGAGGTGGTTTTCATCGGTATTCCACCGATTCACACTGGCTTACTCCTCATTTTGAAAAAATGCTTTACGATCAGGCACTCCTGAGCAAAGTTTATATTCAGGCGTACCAGGTAACCGGTGAACAAAACTATGCCGGAATAGCTCAAGAGACTTTTGACTATATCTTACGTGATATGACGGATCCCAAGGGAGGATTTTATAGCGCCGAAGATGCGGACAGCGAAGGTAAAGAAGGCTTGTTTTATATCTGGGAGCTGAGTGAAATAGAGAAAGTATTAGGGGTGGAAAAGGCAAAAATTTTCAACGACTATTACGGTGTTACCGGCAGCGGTAATTTTGAAGATAACAAAAGTATCTTAAACATCAACAAGACGGTCCAGGAATTAGCAAGGCAGTTCAAGAAAACTCCCGGGGACATATCGGATATATTAACTAACGGACGCTCCAGGCTGTTGGAATATCGGTCAAAAAGAATTCGGCCTTATCGAGATGATAAGATTATTACCGGCTGGAATGGTCTTATGATTTCCTCGTTCGCCTACGGTGGTGCAGCACTGGGAGAACTAAAATATATCAGTGCTGCAGAAAAAGCTGCAAAATTTGTACTGAAAAATCTGCGAGAAAACGGCCGTTTGATGAGATACTATAGGGATGGAAAAGCGGTTGGTCTTGGTTACCTCGATGATTACGCATTTATGATAATGTCTCTGTTGGATTTGTACGAGGCAACTTTTGACGCTCAATGGCTGGTTGAGGCGATAGATTTGGCTCAACAGATGATAAGTCTTTTTGGTGATGAAAAAGGCGGAGCATTTTACCTTACCGGCCAGGATGCTGAGCGTTTAATCGTTCGCACAATACCAACTTACGATGGTGCCATTCCAAGCGGTAATTCAATTGCAGCTATCGCTTTAATGAAATTAGGACGATTGACGATGAATGATCGGTTTTCCGACCAGGCGGAGCAGTTATTAAATGCATTTTCCGAACTGCTCCGGCAATCACCAGTATCGCTTACCGCTATGTTAACGGCACTTGATTTTCAGCTTGGCCCTACACAGGAAATCATCGTAACCGCAGACCGCAACCAGGCTGATACAATGAAGATGTTAAAGCTGGTTCATAGCAAGTTTTTGCCAAATGCAGTAATTCTACTTCATGAAACAGGACAGGCCGGAAAAGCGATAGAGGAAATAGTTCCATTCATTAAGGAACAAGTGGCTATCGATGGTAAGGCAACTGCGTATGTCTGTAAAAATTATGTTTGCGAACAGCCGGTTAATGATATGGGTGCTCTCGAAAAACTACTGTTAAATACTAAGACAATAAAATGAAATTAAAGTCAAAAAAATGTGACAAAGTTTATTAATCCTAAAAGAATCAGATCAATCAGGAATTACTCATGAAAACTGATGCTAAAAAGAATTTAGAAAGGAAGGGATCGGTTATGTTTTGTTACCAATGTGAACAAGCGGCAGGAGGTACAGGTTGTACCAGTGTAGGAGTTTGTGGCAAGGATCCGGACATCCAGAGCTTGCAGGATACGCTTATATTCGGGCTCAAAGGTATTGCCGCTTATGCATATCATGCGCGAGAGCTTGGACAGAAGGATGAAGAAGTTGATGCCTTTATGCACGAGGCCATGTTTGCTACATTGACGAATGTGGATTTTGACTTGAATCGCTATCTTGAGCTGGTGCTCAAAGCAGGCGAGATGAATCTTCGTGTCATGGAAATGCTTAACAATGCACATACTTCGAGATTCGGCAATCCCACTCCGGCGGCAGTTCCCAGCGGCACCAAAGCCGGACCGGGAATCGTTGTCACCGGCCATGACCTGCTCGATCTTTATGAATTATTAAAGCAAACCGAAGGTAAAGGCATTAATATTTATACTCATGGCGAAATGCTGCCGGCTCACGGCTATCCGGAACTTAAAAAGTTCAAGCATCTTGTTGGAAATTACGGCACAGCCTGGCAAAATCAGAGAAAAGAGTTCGATGATTTTAGCGGTGCAATCCTGGTCACGACAAACTGCATTATGATTCCGAAGGAATCTTACAAAGACAGAATCTTCACATGCGGGATAGCCGGCGCCGCCGGAGTCAAACATATCAAGGGCAGAGATTTCACTGAAGTGATTGAAAAGGCTTTATCGCAACCTCCACTTGCTGAGAATCCCAAGGGGACGTTGAGCACAGGATTCCATTACACGGCGGTGCTTGGATTGGCAGATAAAATTATCGAGGCGGTCAAGGCTGGAAAGATTCGGCACTTCTTCTTCATCGGTGGTTGTGACGGCGCCAAGCCGGGAAGAAATTATTTTACAGAATTTGCAGAAAAAGTGCCGGACGATTGTGTGATATTGACGGCGGCCTGCGGTAAGTACCGATTGAATGCACGTGACTACGGAGACATAGATGGTATCCCCCGCCTGGTTGATACCGGCCAGTGTAACGATTGTTATTCGGCTATTAAAATCGCACTTGCTTTGGCCGAGGCATTTGATTGCAGCGTAAATGATTTGCCGCTTTCGCTTATCGTATCATGGTATGAGCAAAAGGCGGTAGCAATCCTGCTGACGCTCCTGCATTTGGGGATACAGAATATACGGCTTGGTCCGAGTCTGCCTGCGTTTATCAGTCCGAACATACTGAATTTTCTCGTTGATAAGTACAGTATCAGGCCGATTGGAAATGTCGATGAGGACTTGGCTGAAATATTGAAAAGTTGATTATTGAGGGCTGTTGATATTATGAAAAAATAAATCTTGAGTCTCGTGTCATGTATGTGTAGTCTGATTTGCGATGGACGATATCCGGCAAAAATTGGCTCAAATCGACAAGCAATTAGCCGGGAGAAATTACCATAAACAAATCATCAGTACCTGCCCTCTGTTATTTGTCGCTGTAGGTCTTATAGCTGGAATACTGATACAAGAAAGATTAGTTTTGCCGATTCTATTCTGGACGATTATCCTTGCTCTGCTTACGGCGGCATCCATTTCTTTTTTTGTTCTCCGGCGTTTTTCAACTTATTGCCAATACATCCTGGCTTATACGGCGTTGGCTTGCTTTATATGTCTTGGCGCTGTTCGACTGGTGGATTTTTATCAGCCGAAAACCAACGATATTCGAAATTTCATCGCCGATGAGCGTAAGCTGGCTACAATCCGCGGTTTGATTGTTACCGAGCCGCACATTAGGAAATACCACAACTGGCAATTTGCCCGCTTTATGCCGACAGATCCGACCAGCAGTTTTTACCTTAAGGTTAATGAGGTGCAAACCATCAATGGATGGGCAAAAGTGACCGGTACGGTCCGCGTTCAGGTTGGTGAACCAGTGCTTGACTTGAAGGCCGGCGATTTTATACAAGCATACTGTTGGCTGGATAGATTCAAATCCTCGACCAATCCAGGACAATTCGATACGGCGGCCTACCTGGCAAGTAGAAATGTTTTTATTGGGGCATCAATTAAATTATGTGACGGCATAGAATTACTTCGCAATCCCCCTGCAGATATTTTTACAAGATTCAAATCGCAAACAAGACGAGCCGCAGCGAGAGCGTTATTGGGTGACCTGCCCCGGGAAGATGCCGGCCGGGCTCTTTTACAGGCGCTGCTTTTAGGTTACCGAGGTGACATTGATAGTGACACTTACAAAGCCTTCCGTGAAACGGGTCTGCTTCACTTTATCAGCCTGTCCGGAATGCACTTTGGTATTTTAATAGGAATTATATGGTGGTTATGTAAAACCGCAGGTCTAATGAAACCTGCACGGGCGGTTATCTGTATAATCGCAATATTTGTTTTCTTAATGATTGTTCCGCCCAGAGCACCAACATTAAGAGCGGCTATTATATGTTTTGTTTTCTGCCTGTCGTTTTTATTTCGACGTCATCCCAATCCCATTAACACATTATCGTTAGCCGCAATCATACTCTTGCTTATAAGACCAACACAGTTATTCGAACCAGGCTGGCAACTGTCATTTGCCGCGGTATTGGGAATTTTGGCCTTTACGGGAAATATTTCCAACTTTCTGCGTAATAGAATCCACAACTGGTTATTGGCAAACAAAACGCAGCAAATCACTTCAAGCAAACGATTGATAAGTAAACTTGCAGATAAGGCAATAACATTATTCTCGGTAGGTTTTGCAGCCTGGCTTGGTGGCGCCGGTATTTTGCTGTACCATTTCTACACTGTCACACCGTTTGCGAGCTTTTGGACCGTATTAGTTTTCCCTTTAGTGAGTCTAATCTTGATATTCGGATTCCTGAAGATGATTTTGTTTTTGGCCCTGCCGACTCTGAGCATTACCTTAGGCTTTGTTGCTGCATTTTTGTCGGATTTACTTATCTGGATCGTAAAGCTTATCGCGGATTTAAATATTTCACAAATACTTATCGGCCAGGTACCATCGGCTCTCATTATTTTTTATTACAGCGTCATCCTTTTTACCGGCTTTGCATATTTTCGACGACCTCTGATAAAAAAAGCAATTTGCGCGACGGCACTTTTAGCGGTAATAATCTTTCTGGGTGTTACAAAACGGCAGAGAATTTACCGGGACAATCTGATTATTACATCTCTGGACGTCGGCCATGGGCAGGCAATATTTGTACAGCTTCCGGGCCGGGATAATATACTGTTTGATGCAGGCTCGCTTTATAAAGCTGACATAGGCAGACGAGTTGTTTTGCCGTTCATGGATTATAACGGAACGAATGAAATTAGTGCCGTTATCATAAGTCATAATGATATAGACCATATTAACGGGATACCCGAAATTGTTGAAAATTGCAAAGTTGGTCGAGTTTACTCTAATGATGACTTTTTTGACAAAACGGACCAATGGGGCACCGCAAAATTTCTGAGCGATTGCCTAAAGAAAACGGGACTTAAAATAGAACGCCTGGATGAAAACCTGAATTTAAGCGATATAGCAGATATAAATATACTCTGGCCCAGCAAAAATATCAATTACGACAAACAATTGAGTGACAACGACAAATCACTTGTGACATTGATAGATTTTGCCGATACCAAAATACTTTTATGCTCTGATATCGAACAATTTGCTCAAAAGGAGTTAATGCATTTGTATCCCGAACTAAAAGCTGATATCGTCTTTGTCCCCCACCACGGCTCAGCCAATACATTAGAGCCCGGATTTCTCGAAAGCCTCGACGCTGATATCTTGATATGTAGTTGTAGTCGGAATCAGCACAAAAGTATGAATCAGATGTTAAGTACCAAAATTGACAAACCGAATAAAGCACAATCATATTATACATCCAGAGATGGTGCCATTACTGTTTGTATTGGTAAAAATGGTGAAATCAGCAGCAGTGCATTTGTAAAATAACCAACACACCTGCATTAATTTGAGTTGGATCATACTCAGAGATATATTCTCTGCTCTGGTATGTTTATCATCGTATATGCACTACGATTTCGACCCTGCGGTTTTTCGCCTTACCGCTCGCGGTTGCATTGGAAACAACCGGCCGGCTTTCTCCGCAACCTACCGCCCGAATAATTTTTTCACCAATTCCACGTGCGATTAAGTATCTTGTAACTGCAAGAGCACGCTGGGCGGAAAGCTCCCAGTTATCCTTCCAATTGGATTTTTTGATAGGATCAGTATCGGTGTGACCTACAACGTCAATTTGTTTGCCGGAATATTTGTCCCGTATTACTGTACGGATATGGTCAAGTTGAGCACTGGCCTCCTTTTTAAGCTCAGCTTTTCCCGAATCAAACAATATTGCATCCTGAAGCGTTACTGTGATTGTCCCCGCGGCTGCATTAAAGGCAACATCGTAACCTTCTCCAAAACCTGAAGCTTCAGCAGGCGACTTGCGCTGTTGTTCTATCTGTCTTTGTAAATCGTCAATCGTTTCCTGGTCCTGTGAAATTCGGTCGGCGAGCTGACGCTTTTCCCCCCGCTCAAATTCGAGCTGACCCTTGAGATTCTCGTGCTCTATGCCAAGGGCTTCGTATTTTTTCTCCCAGTTGGTACAGCCGGGAAAAAGAGTTAAAAATGCAAAATGAATCAACAAAATAATTGTTTTTTTGCCGGCAACTCGCATATGACTTCTCCTTAAATATCTAAGTTCAGGTTTTTCGTTTTAATAATAAAACATGAACAGATGTTCGCGAATCCAATCATGTAGAATCATAACAACAAATATACCCAAAGACAAGAAAGGACCGTAGGGAATTTGTCGAATTTTTTTAAAAAACATATTAAAACCCGCCCATGCCAAACCGAAAAACGGCGCAATAAAGAAAGCTATGACAACCGAAAACGGTCCGATTACTGCCCCGGCGGCACCCATTAAGTGCACATCTCCCAGTCCCATTGCCTCTTTACCAAAAGCCATTGTACCGAAGATACGGATGCCCCAGACAATTCCACATCCGATAAAATAACCCCACAAACTGCCGAGGAATCCTGCTATAAAAGGTCTTTGGGAAAAAACCAGCCACCATTTGTTTATTGGTTCGATATTTTTACTTAACCAAAACGCTGTTAATGAGAAGATAATTATCGGCAGCAAAAAAATGATTTCCTTCAATGCCTCCAGGCGGTGGTTAAAATTATCATCTTGAGTAGTTTCAGATTTTATGGATAAGTCATTTTTGGTTTCGTTGTCTCCCTGAGTAATTTCACCCCCCTGCCGGGCTTCTTGTGATTCATAGCTTCTTTTAATTAAACCGGTAGCCAGCAAAACCAGGGACAAAATCATACCAACCATTGCTCCCACGGCCAGTGCGCCTGTATTTGGTGTGGCACTCGGCAGAATCCAGGGTTCACGAATCAAATCGAGATTAATTATATAAACACCGACAGATGAGCCAACCAATCCAACCACAGTAACAATCCAGCATATAGACAGCGGGATTATCCATAGTTCCAGGTCGATTGCCGAAGCAGCGATGAAAGCTGATAATAAGATTATATGAAGAAGATAAATAAACCAGCCCCCATGTGAAAATGACGGGATAGCAGCTCTTATATTTGTGTAAAAATACAGGATAAAAAGGCCGAGGAAAACCAGAGCCGTCAGGAGCTCTATTACAAAATATCGAGCTGATACCGGAGCTTTGCAAAAACGGCACTTTCGCCCTAAAAGCAACCAGGAAATCAAAGGTATAGTATCGTAAAAACGAATATGCACGCCCCAGGCCGGGCAGGCCGAAGGTGGACTTACTATCGATTTATCGCGGGGCATGCGATATAT
>CAZMWN010000080.1:0-12645 GCA_964569935.1 uncultured Pirellulales bacterium | reverse complement strand
TATTGTGTAAGGTCGTTCGTTCCGATACTGAAAAAATCAACATCCCGGGCAAGTGAATAAGCAGTCAAAGCAGCCGAAGGTGTTTCAATCATAATGCCTACATGGACGTCTCTATTGTAATCGATGGATTCCTCCGCCAAATCTTCCATAACATCGTGCAGAATCATTTTTGCCTGCATCAGCTCGTGACGATTCGTTATCAGCGGAAACATTATCTTGACATGGCCGAGAACCGAGGCCCGTAATATAGCGCGCAACTGCGTTTTGAACATCATAAGGTTCTGCAGGCAAAATCTGATAGATCTTAATCCCAGAAACGGATTCGGCTCACGCACAAAACGCTTGCTTTGAGTATATTTGTCCGCCCCAAGGTCCAGAGTTCTTATGACTACGGGTCTGTCACCAAAAACCTCAACAGTCTGGGCATAGGCCTCATATTGCTCTTGTTCGGTAGGTTCAGTGTCGGTATTGAGATATAAAAACTCGGTGCGATATAATCCTATGCCGTCGCCACCTTTTTCCAGGACAACTTCTGCTTCCTCCTGGAATTCAATATTTCCCAGCAAAGTTATTTTCGTGCCATCACGGGTTACAGCCGGCTCTTCCCTTATCGCATCAAGCTTGTGCTCAAGCTCTTCATATTCCCTGGAATACTGGTGGTACTGTTCCGTTGTCTGCTCGTCCGGATTGACAATAACAATGCCACGATTTCCATCGACAATAACGGTATCTCCGCCGCTGACTAATGCCGTCAGGTCCTCGAGTGCCACGACGGCTGGAATTCCCAGAGAACGCGCTACGATAGCGGCGTGACTTGTTCGGCCACCCGCATCACTGGCGATGCCCTTAACGAATTCTCTGTCAAAGCCGGCGGTCTGGATCGGGCTGAGTTCTCGAGCAACAATTACAACTTCTTCGGTCAGATTCCCGACATCTTCACGCTTTTTACCAAGGAGATGTTTTAGCAAACGTCTTTCGATATCGTAAATATCAGCCGCTCGTTCGCTGATATAAGCATCTTTGACCTTTGTAAAATGTGATGCAATGTCCCGAAGAGTGTTGGACACTGCGTATTCGGCCGTCACCAACTCGGACTGAACCAAATCGGTGATTTTCTTTCGCAGGCTACGATCATGTAGAAAACGCATATGTACGGCGAAAATATCTTTTATTTTGCTGCTGGTCTGGTTCTGTGCCGCCTCAAGCCGGGTTAACTCTTCGATTGCATCCTTAAAAGCATCCCTGACCCGTTGAATTTCATCTGTTCGTTGCGAAGCGTCTATAGACCGGCGAGGAATTAGATAATCTTCTGAATCAATAATCAGTGATTTCGCAATAGAAATGCCCGGTGAAACAGCTATTCCCTTTTTGATTTCCATTATGCAGCTCTCATATCTGATTTTTGAAAATCTGTCATAAGCTATTTTCCAGGCATAGGCTCATCGAAGTGTTTCTCTTCCACAAGCTCCCGCAAAGCATTAATTGCCTCCTTGGCATCCGGACCTTCGGCTCGTATTTTTAGCCTACTGCCGCAAGTAGCAGCAAGCATGCTAATCTGCATAATACTCTTGCCGTCCACATTTGTTTCAGCGTTACTGACGGTAATATCACTATCAAATTTATTAGCAATATCAACAAACTGCATTGCAGGGCGCATATGTAATCCATCTGAATTTTTTATCTCGACTTCCATTTCACAGACTACTTTTTCCAATGCCTTTTCCCCTGCTTGTGTCCCCAGATACTGCTCCTCGATATTCATACCCGATATATCCAAATTCAATCAAGGTCTTACAAAAATCATTGATTTACTATAAAAACGGATCTTCATCGGCCTCTATAAGAAGGTCTTCAACCTGTCCGGACCCTCGGCACTGTCTGAGAAATTTTCGGAATTTCTCTTGCTGCAAATGCCTGAAAATATTCTCCATTGCCTGTAAATGTTTATCCGGATCACCCACAGGGCTAATTAAAAGTATTACTGAATGTACCGGATGCTTGTCGAGAGCGAAGAAATCAATTCCGGCACTGCTGAGTCCAACTACTCCAACTATATCTTTGACTGATTTGTGCTTGATATGAGGTATAGCAACGCCTTTACCCATTCCCGTACTGGCTTCGTTTTCCCTCTTTATTATGGTTCTGGCGATATCTTTTGAGATGCGTTTGCCCAGCCTACCAGACTTTTCAAGCGATGAAATAAGCTCTATAATCGCATCATCACGATTATCGGCCTGCAACTCTGAAATTGTTGCCTCAAAACAAACAAAATCTGCAAATTTCATTCTATTTGCCCAAATATATCCCCAACAGCATTACCGGCTCAATGAATAAACTCGAATAACAGAGACACATTTTATGCTAATTCCGTACTACCCGTGTGTTTATTGTCACGTTCCTTACTTTTTGCTCTTCTTAGTTGCCTTTCAATCTTATGGACAGCCATATCAATACACCGATATGCATCTTCGCCCGTTTCGGTACCGACAAAAACTTTGCTGTGTTCTGCCCGTGCGATTACTTCCACAGCCGTACTGCCGCCCGGGCTGCCGTCTATGATCACTTCGACCTGATTGATACTATTGTAATATTTCGGCAGTTTTGATGTCTTTTCCTCTGCATGATTCCTGATAGCCTCTGTTATTTCGATATGTTTACCTGTGATTGTAAAAAGCAAAATTATTCTCCTTAACTATACTGTCCGAATTTCAATAAAATCCGTAATATTATTTCATACCAATGTAAGACCTTCACAACGTTGCCTGTACTCGCTCCTTTTCAGGTGTAATAACTCCACCACTGACGATAAATCTTAGTGCTTCTTCTATGGTCATATCCAAATCTATTGTCTGCCTTTTTGGAATCGTTATCACAAAACCGGTAAATGGAGTCGGCGATGTCGGTATAATAACAGTAACAAACTCTTTCCTTACAATGCTTACTACTTTATTAAGTCCCGAGCCGGTAACAAAACCAATCGACCAGATACCTTTGCGCGGATACTCAACAGCAACAACCCTTGAGAACAGCTTTTTTTGCTCCTCCTGTGTTAGTAAAAAATCGGTAATCTGTTTCACATAAGGGTAGACCCGTCTCAACAACGGCGTACTCATTATGAAATTTTCGGTCATACGCCACAGGCTTTTCCCAACATAGCTTGCCAGAAGCGCTCCGAGAATACAGACCCCGATAACTGCAACCAGAAATCCCGCTATTGAACCCGGGCCATCCACCCAGGTCTTTGCAAGAGACTCTTTGAATTTTTGGATGCGAACCTTCCGCCTGATATCATCTCTTTTAGCATGTATCGCCAATTCAGCCGTGTTGCTTTTTAATTCAGGCTTGAATTCCAGGAGGTATTCACGGATGTCCTCGTCGGAGATTTCGACATTTTCATTGGCGACCAGGGCTATGATACTAACTATACCCCGATTTATGTGGATACTGATATTTCCCTGAATGAATGTATAACTCCAAATGAATAACCAAATAGTTAAAATACTCGGCAAAAGAACAGCCAATCCATGCAAAAAGTATCCTTTAAAACGTCTGGTAACACTCATATCCTCAACACCAAGTCCTTTATGGTTATAAAGTTACACATTATAATACCTGCTGAAGCCGCTACTAAGAGCACATATCATCCTGAGCGCCATAGATTACGCTACCGGCTTATTATAGTCAATAAAAAAGTCCTTTGGTAAGTGCGCACCGACAAGATGTATCACTGCTCCGGGCAGCGAGGTTAACATCCATATCGCCCTCTGAGACAGGGCAATCGCCATTGCCTCTTCTTTCCCAACCCCGGCAAAATGTGTAAACAAATAATAAAGCGACCCTTCCACCACAACCGCACCGCTAATGCTCACAGGCACAGCTCCTAATACCCATGTCAACGAGAAAAAAACCAGTTAATATTTAATACTAACAGCTACACCCATGTCCGTTCCGAGAAACCAAAAGCCCGTGATTGTCAAAACCTGCAAAAACACCGTCAGTCCGAAGGCTGCGAGGATTATCAGAGGCTTGCTGCAGTAAAGTATTGCGGCATCCTTGAGCTTGCCGATCATCTTCATTATGAGTATGAGAACATAAGACCAAAACCTGTTCAATAGTACCCTGCCTTTAGCGTGCGAAAGAAACAGACAAAAAATTGCTACTACCCCGATAACCACCCAGAGAAATATCCATTTATACTCGGCAATAGACCGCAAAAAACCACCTTGACCGGTGGAGTCTATTGAGATACCGCTACCTCGCAGAAACAGTGAGTAAAAAAAGGCAGCAATTATTAGTGTGCTCAAAAGCCCGATTAATCTGTCAACAAATACGCTTAAGGCAGCTTCGAACCACTTATCGCTGTGCTTAGTTATATACCAGGCTCGAACCAAATCTCCTCCCACGGAACCTGGCATAAAATTGTTGTAAAAAAGCCCCAAATAATGTAGCTTAACAGCAGCCCAGAACCCTATAAAGATTGATTGGGTCCGAAGTAATAGCCACCAGCGCAATCCTACTAATATCTGGCCGAACACAAATATGCCGAGGGCAACTGCGAAAATCCAGAAATTCATCTGAAGGAAGATGTGTTTTAGGTTGACCCATCTTTGTCCCTTAGATATCCAGAATACACCCCAGAGGATTCCACCTGCAACCACCGCAATCCTCAGAAATAGAAATATATGCTTACCTCTTATGGCCTTCGCATCAGTCATTGAAGCAGGTTGCCTAAATAAAGACTTGTTTTTGCAAATAATAACGTGTAAAACTTTACATGGCAAGATACTAAGAAGAACAATTTAGGAGATCTAAAAGTTGGCAGCAGGAAAAGACATCGAAGAAGGATTGGCTTTTACCCCGAAATTCGATAAGAATGGCTTGATAACAGTTATAGCTCAGGATAACCAGACAGGGGATATTTTAATGGTTGCTTACATGAATCGTCAGGCACTTGATTTGACGATTAGTACAGGTTATGCCACATATTATAGTAGATCTCGACAGGAATTGTGGAAGAAAGGCCAGGAAAGCGGGCACGTCCAAAAAGTCGAACAAATCCTTGTCGATTGCGACCAGGACTGCCTTGTTCTTAAAGTAACCGTCGATTCGGGCCAGTGCCACGTCGGTTATCAATCCTGTTTTTATAGGGCATTAGAGAAAAACAGCGACAAGAAGCTGGAATTTATCGCAGATCGAGTTTATAACCCGAAAGATACCTACACTTAAAACCAGACTTCAACTCTCAAAAAGCATGCTTACCTCAAACATCGGAAAACCGCTACTTTTGTATCTTCGATGACAAAAAAAGGGCATAATGCAGTTTTTTCTTGTTTTTCACGTTATAATATGTTATCCTAAGTGTACTATACTTAGTGAGGAGCAGTGATTTTATTCTTTCGCCTCCTTATACTGTAAATCTAAACATAATTTTGCGTATCATAAGTGGAATCTTTTTTTCTGGAGGACTTAAAAAATGAAAAAAGTCAAAGTTCAATGGATATTGATTTGTGCGCTCGCAGTACTGTTTAGTACGACAGAATACGCCTCAGCCGCACCAGCAAACGACAACTGTTCAAACGCACAGTCAGTCGGAAATGTAACAAATTTGTCATTCGATACCTCATCAGCAACATTTGATGGACCCGGTCATGTTATCACCAGTGCAAACATCTGGTATGTTTACACTGCAACATGCACTGGCTGTGCCACCATTAGCTTATGCGGCAGTGATTACGATACGTTGTTAGCCGTCTATAACGGAAGCAGCTGTTACCCGGCCCTTGAGGATATACTCGCATCCAACGACGACTTCTGTAACAGACAATCACAAGTGGTTATCCCGGTTGTCGCCGGAAACCAATACCTAATCGAAGTTGGCGGTTATTACACATGGACCGGTACGGGTAAACTTAGTATCAGTTGTAGCACACAACCCTGCCAACCATATAATGATTATTGTTTCAATGCCGAATCGATCCTTAATGCTAATGACAAATATTTCAACACTCAAGGGGCTACTTTCGATGGCCCCGGTCATTGTATGGATAGCCCAAACATCTGGTACTGCTATACAGCTTCTTACTCAGGTGACGTCACTGTCAGCTTATGTGGCAGCTCATATGACACCAAGCTTGCCATTTATGATGGGTGTGGGTGTTATCCATCCATCGACGATTTAATCGAATGTAACGACGATGCCTGTGGTCTTGATTCAGAGATTACTTTTCCTGCTACCGCTGGAAATCAATATCTTATCGAGATTGGAGGTAATAGTTCAGCCAGTGGCCAGGGTATCATAAATATCACACCTGGAGCTCAACCATGCCCGCCAACAAACGATGAATGTATCAATGCACAGTCGATTGGTAACGTAGAAAACCTACCGTTCGACACATCATGTGCAACATTTGACGGTCCTGGTTTGTGTATGTTAAGTCCAAATATCTGGTACTGCTACACGGCTCCATGCACGGATGAAGTTACTGTAAGTCTGTGTGGAAGTAGTTACGACACAGTGCTGGCCGTTTATGATGAGTGCGGATGCTATCCGACAAGCAGTAGATTAATCGGCTGCAATGATGACTTCTGCAGTCAACAGTCTGAAATAACCTTCTCCGCCGTCGCAGGCAACCAATATCTACTCGAGATCGGAGGTTTCAGCTCCGCGACCGGCCAGGGTGTTCTCAGCATCAGTTGTGCAACTGAGCCCTGTGTGGTTCCGAACGATTACTGCTTCCTTGCACAGTCAATTGGTAACGTAGTGAACCAGCCATTCGACACAACATGTGCAACATTCGATGGCCCCGGCCTTTGCATGACCAGTAAAAATATCTGGTATGTTTATACAGCTACATGCTCGGGCGATGCAACAGTCAGCCTCTGCGGCAGCCAATTTGACACTAAGCTTGCCGTCTACAGCGGAAGCAATTGCTATCCGACATCCGGCAGACTGATTGGGTGCAATGACGACTCTTCTTGTGGTTATCCGTCGGAGATTACATTCTCCGTCACAACAGGAAGTCAATACCTAATTGAGGTTGGAGGATATGATGCATTAGCCGGTCAGGGTGTCATAAGTATCACCTGTGAGGGTACAGTACAAGACAAATCAGACCTCGGCGATGCTCCGGACAGCACCAACAACTATAGTACACAAATGACAGCTTATCCTAAGGGAGGACCGTTTGGAACACAGGCCCGTTACCCCACAGTTTTCAATGATGGCAGCGGCTTTGGACCCTACGGTCCGATCCACACTAACTCTGAAACTGTGGCATACTTAGGTGAAGCGATTAGTCATGAAACTGAAGCCGATAATGGTTTTGATGAAGATGGAATTAACAACATCAGACCATTGCAAAACGACCCGGACCGTGACAAAGAAGACGACGGCGTCATCTTCCCGATCAATATGCCCATATGTGGCTGGACCACATTTGACTACATCGTAAACGTTGTCACTCCAGGCACCGACCTTTGGGTCAATGTCTGGTGCGATTGGAACCGGGATGGTGACTGGGACGACGACACAACAACTGATCCCAGCCTCACCTGCTCCAACAGGAATGTCACGGAATGGACGGTACAGAATCAATACCTGTTCGGTTTGCCGGTGGGTGTGCATCAGATCACGACCCCTGCTTTCGTTTCCTGGCATACTAAGAATAATCCGGAAGCGATATGGATGCGAATCACCTTGTCAGAACAGCCATGGAAAGGCGGCAGTAATCCGGGCCAGATTGGCAATGGCGGTTCCGGTCCACAGGCAGGATACTTAATCGGCGAGACGGAAGATTACTACTTCGTCCCGAAAGCAGAATGCGATATATGTGAAGATATGAACGGCGACGGGATTATTGACATCAATGACCTGACCATAGTCGTCAATAACTGGTTAGCCTGTTGTCAGTAGCGCATTCCGGACAAAATTCGGTATTAAAAAGGGCTGTTGGTACAAAACGCTAACAGCCCTTTTTGTTTTATATGTGGTAAAATAACATAAAGCTACAGCACAACAACTCATTTAATTTGTTTGGCTGCATCTTTGGCAAAATATGTAATTATGATATCAGCCCCGGCTCGTTTGATAGCGGCGAGCATTTCCATCATTGCCGCTTCTTTTTCCAAAAGCCCCTTGGTGGCGGCGGAATTTAGCATCATATATTCGCCGCTGACGTTATAGGCGGCTATGGGACAATCGAAACGCTGCCTGGCCCGATATATAATATCCAGATAGGCAAGGGCGGGCTTGACCATAACAATATCGGCGCCTTCTTCAATATCAAGGGCAATTTCAGCCATCGCCTGATCGCTATTGGCCGGATCCATCTGGTATGTTTTGCGGTCACCAAAGGCTGGGGCCGACTCAGCGGCATCTCTAAACGGGCCGTAAAAAGCAGAAGCGTACTTTGCTGCATACGACATAATCGCCACATTTTCAAAATTGTTTTCCTCTAAAGCCTCACGAATGTACTTGACCCGGCCGTCCATCATATCCGAAGGAGCAACCACATCCGCACCGGCCTGGGCGTGCGAGAGAGCCACCCTGGCCAGTAGTTCACAAGTCGCATCATTATCCACCATGCCGTTTTTAATCACACCACAGTGACCATGGTCGGTATATTCGCATAGGCAAATATCAGTAATCACCAATAACTCCGGAGAAACCTTTTTGATTTCTTTAATAGCTCGCTGGATCACACCATCTTCGGCCCATGCTTGTGAGCCGATAGCATCTTTTTTGCCCGGCAGACCGAAAAGAAGAACCGCGGGTATACCAAGCGAGGCAACTTCCCGGGCTTCCCTGGCAATCGTATCGACAGAAAAGTGAAAGCAATCCGTCATCGATTTGATCGGCTCTTTGAGGCCCTTGCCCTCCCTAACAAACAACGGATAAACAAAATCGTCCACTCTCAGGCTTATCTGGCGAACCAGCCTTCGCATCGAACTGCTGCTTCGCAGCCTCCGCACCCTGTTTTTGGGAAAACCCATCATAATCTCCTTAAGGCATATACAGTTTCAAGGGATTTATCGCTTAAATGTTTTTTCTATTGCAGTAAGTAATCCATAAAGCGTATGCTCATCGGCCGTCACATCAACATTGACACCGAGACTTACCAGTTGTTCGGAAGTCACCGGCCCAATCGATGCAATTTTGACGTTGCCGGACTGGACTATTTCAACATCTATTTGTTCGAAGAATCCGTTGACCGAAGAAGGACTCGCAAACGTCAGCCAGTCAATCTCACCTTTGCCGATTTTTTCCACCAACCAGTCAGATTCGTTTTTCTGTGCAACAGCGGTATAAATCGCAACGTCATTAACAACCGCTCCGCCTTTTTCCAACAACTCGACAAGCTCATTTGAAGCAATCTGCGAACGCAGGAGCAAGACTTTTTTGTCCCGCAGATTTATAAAGTTGAGTAGCTGTTTGCCGAACTCTTCACTGGTAAAAACGCTCGGCACAAAATCCGCCTTGATTCCGAATCGGCTCAGTTTTTCCGCCGTTCGGCTGCCTATCGCAGCAATTTTTGCCGAACCGAAAACTCTGGCGTCTTTGCCCAAACTTACCAGAGCCTCAAAGAAAATAGCGACACCATTGCCGCTGGTGAAGATTATCCAGTCGTAATCGGTAAACTTTGCCAGTGTCCTCAGAAACTTGTTGGAACCTGTCAACGGTTTGATTTTAATTGATGCAAACTGCACCGGGTTCCCGCCGCGGGCAATAATCTTTTCCGCAAAATCGGCATTGCCGGCCGCATCACGTGTCACAACGATATTTTTGCCGAATAAAGGTTGTTTCATAAACCAATCCAGCCTTGTGTCACTATCTGCAGCGGTACCAATAACAATAATCGCAGGTGGGCCAATCTTGTTTTGTTCGCACGTTTCGTTGATCCGCGCCAGCGTCGCTTTTACAATCCTCTGCGTGGGGAATGCCACCTCGGTGACAACCGCTGTCGGTGTATCTTCCGGCATACCGTTTTTTATCAATTTCTGCGCAATGGAATCCAAATTGCTCATCCCCATATAAAAAACGATGGTGCCCGGGAATTTCGCTAACAGTGGCCAATCGATATTGCTCTGCCGCTTTCCCTCTGCTTCTCTGCCGGTGACAAAGACCACCTGTGAACTGTAGTCTCTATCTGTGAGCATGATGCTGGTATAGGCCGAGACTGCAATCCCGGCGGTAATACCCGGTACGATTTCAAAATCTATTCCCGCCTCGGAAAGGATCGTAAGCTCCTCCGCGACTCTGCCGAATATGCAGGGGTCCCCGCCCTTTAGACGTACAACAATTTTCCCACTGGTCGCTTTTTCAACCAGCAGTTGATTAATTTCCTGCTGTGTCACTGAGGCGCCGCCGATGCGCTTGGGTACGTGTATAATCTCGGCATCGGTTCGGGCGAATTTTAAAAGTGCCGGATTGGCCAATTTATCATAAATTATACAATCGGCTTTTTTAAGAACTTCGGCCCCGCGAACGGTAATCAAATCCGCCTTACCCGGCCCGGCTCCAACCAGATATACAAAACCTTTTCTAACCACAAATTTCACAGATTAAACTGAATAAACCATGTAGGGTGGGGCTTGCCCCACCATTTACCTGCTCAGAACATGATTACAATACCAAAATCCGGCAAAAAATGCCATTGATTTTGCTTATGTTCATTTTGAGGTAATTACATCCAAAAATGAATTGTGTAGCGAAACATTCTGCAGGAATTACCTGTGGATAACGCGCAAACTTAATCCGGCCAAGAATTCGAGCGAAAACGGTAACAAACCGGTCACAGTACCTATAGCGCCCGGAGGAATTCAACCAGGTCTTTTTTCTCCTGCTCGGTTAGTTTCGTTTGTGATATTAAATTGAAGAACTCCACTGTATCTTCCAAGGTAAGCAGTCGTCCGTCATGCAGGTAAGGCGGTGATTCCTTTATGCCCCTAAGAGGAAAATTCTTGATAGGACCATCCGCAGAGGCATATCTTCCGTTTACCATCTGCGGTTTGTAGAACCGTTCGGCCTTAAGATTATGCATCAGATTATCAGTGAAGTAAGGCTGGACATGGCAAATACTGCATTTACCCTTGTTGTAAAAGACGTTCTGTCCGCGGAGTTCAGCTTCGGTCGCTTTGGCGGGATCGAGCTTTCCGAAAATATCCAGCTTCGGTGCCGGTGGAAAATCAAGAATCGACTGGAATTCCGCCATAAAGTGAACCTGGCTTCCCCGCTCGAGGACATTGACCCCTTTCTTGGTGGCAATGACAGGGTCACCGTCAAAGTAAGCCGCCCGCTGCTCAAACTCGGTAAAATCTTCCACGCTTTTAAGGGCCCGCTGTGAGCCGAACAAACGCTGGATATTGACACCACGCAACGGCGGTGTATCGAGCCTGTGACGAAACTCCTGCGGCCGAATATCACCCACTAAATGTGTCGGTGCTACAGTATGGCCGTTGGAGTGGCAGTCGAAGCAGGTCACTCCCCTGCTCGGGCGTTCGCTGCGGCGATCTTCGGTTTGATTGAACTGCTGCTGTGGGAACGGCGTGACCAACAGACGAAGGCCTTCGATCTGTTTCGGGTTAAGTATGCCGTTAAATAGCTCGTAATAATTGTCTATAGTGACAACTTTGCCCTGGGATACGTCCCCGAGGTCCGGACGAGTTGTAAGAAATATGGCCGCCGGGAACTCAGGAAGAAAATGATCAGGCAAATCAAAGTCCAGATCGAAACGAGTAAGGTCCCGCCCTTCCTGATTATTTATCTCATCGATCACGAACTGGGGGAATAACATTCCGCCTTCATTGTGATTGGGATGAGGCAATGGTAGAAAACCTTTCGGGAACAGATTCTTTTCTCGAATTTCCCCGGGTGTCATTTCGCCGAGCTGTTGCCAGGTCATGCCTTCAGGCAATTTCACGCGAACCCCTTGCTGAACAGGTTTTCCACGAGACATAGTGACACCTTCGGCCGGCCTGTCGGATAAATCATACCTTTGCTCGAGCAGATCCATCTGACGTTTCATAATTCCGGGTTTGGCGGCCTTCATTCTCACCATGATGGATTCGAAGTCCTCCTTAATCACAACCGGCGAGTAACTGGAAGGTTTTGGATTTGCACCTTGCCCATAACTAAAAGTAAAGGCAACAACATTAATGCAGACAAAAAGAACCAACGGGATTTTGAACTTCCTTGACGACCCCATTTTTGCCCCCTTTCAATAAGGTTAATATACTCTCAATCCTGAAAGAACCTTGATATTAGAATTGTCATGAAATGCCGGCCTGTCAAGTGCATTTTATTTTTTAAAGCCGCTTTTTTAAATCATACCAAACACCGTTGAATGTTTTTTGCACAAGTGCATTATTGATAAGGTATTATACTAAGACCAAAAACATTGAAATCTTTGCCGGGACGCCCTCAAAATGCCGGATTCTGCCGTATTCTTTTTATTTCAAAGAGCTTATATCCTTCTTCGCAGTACACATCTCGCCGTCCGTAAGGACTCCATAGGAGAACGCAGTACGAGATAAACCTGTCCTGAGCGCAGTCGAAGGATTGGCTTTGATTGGCTTTGTTTTGGCTTTGTTTTCTTGTCCCGGCGTAGTTAAAAAACGATGCCGGATATGCCTCGCAACCCCAGATAT
>CAZMWN010000079.1:0-12648 GCA_964569935.1 uncultured Pirellulales bacterium | reverse complement strand
ACAAGCTTGAAGAAGCTGGAGCTCTATAACAATCAGATCATCGACATCTCGCCGCTCTCCGGCTTAATGAGCCTGTTGGAATTGGAGCTTGGCCGTAATCAGATCAGTGATATTTCGCCGCTTTCGAGTCTTACTAATCTGCAGACCTTGTATCTATGGTACAATCAAATCAGCGACATATCAGGCCTTACCGGACTCACAAACCTTCAGTGGCTTTCTCTTGAGAACAACAAGATCAGCAATATCCCACCGCTATACAACCTCAATAGCTTGTTGGAGCTGCATCTCGAAAACAATCAGATCAGTGATATATCGGACCTTTCCGGTCTCACGAACTTGTCGGAACTGCATCTTGAGAACAATCAGATTAGCGACGTATCGGGCCTTTCCGGGCTCACAAACCTGAAATTGCTATATTCTTCTGACAATCAAATCAGCGACATCTCACCGCTATCCAGACTCACAAATCTGGAAGGTCTGTTTCTGGATAACAATCAAATCAGCGATCTTTCGCCTCTTTCCGAACTCACGAACCTGCAGGGGCTGTATCTCCGTAACAATCGGATCATTGATATATCGCTGTCTGACGGACTCGCGAACCTAAGGACTCTACGGCTTGGTGGCAATCAGATCAGCGACCTATCATTGTTAACCAACCTCGCAAGCCTTGAAGGACTAGACCTTCATGGCAATCAAATCAGCGATGTTTCACCGCTCTCCGAACTCACGAACCTGCAGTGGCTATTGCTCAAGGAGAATCGGATCAGTAACATCTCTACGCTATCCGGCTTAATGAATCTGCAGCAGTTGGAACTCGACCATAATCAGATCAGTGACATCTCACCGCTTTCCGGACTTACAGGCTTGATGTGGTTGTATTTAATCGACAATCAAATCAACGACATCTCGCCCCTTTCCGAATTCACGAACCTGGTGGTGCTCAAGCTTTCGTCAAATCCACTTAATGCCGATGCTTACAATATCTATATTCCTCAGATAGAGAGCTATGGCACAAAGGTTTATTATGACTCGCTTATATGGCGTACTCTAAGCATTAGCTCAACAGACGGAGGTTCTGTTGCAGAGCCGGGCGAGGGAGACTTCGATTATACGAATGGGACCACTGTCAACGTTAATGCCGTGGCGGATCCTATTTATCACTTTGTCGAATGGACGGGCACAGCGGTCAATACCGGAATTGTAGCCGATCCTTATTCGACCTATACGACAATGATTATGGATTCAGACTATACAATCCAGGCCAATTTCGATCAGAACGAACCTATCCTCATCTACGTCGATGACGATGCAATTGGCCTAAACGATGGCTCAACATGGGAAAATGCTTACCTCTATCTCCAGGATGCTTTGGCCGATGCTAATGTTTCGGAAAAACCGGTCGAAATACGCGTCGCTCAAGGTATCTACAAGCCTGATCAGGGTACTAATATCAGCATGCTTCCATTCCTTCTTATAAACGAGGTTACGTTAGCCGGAGGTTATGCTGGACTTGCCGAACAAGACCCCAATGAACGAAATTTTGAACGATATGAAACGATCCTTAGCGGAGATTTAGCAGGTAATGATATTGATGTAAACAATCTTAGAGATTTGCTCGACGAACCCACTCGTTCGGACAATATCCCAATTATCTACAGTGGATATTCAATCGATCAAACCGCAGTTCTTGATGGTTTCATAATTACAGGTGGCTGTAACAGAGCAGTGCCGTTTGAGATAGTAACTGGCGGCGGTGGTATTAGAATTGATCGCGGCAGCAGTCCTACAATAAGTAACTGTACCCTTATCAGCAATGCGGCTTTAGCATGTGGGGGCGGAATGCTGACTAGGAAAGATAGTAATCCGACTATTATAAATTGTAAATTTATAGAGAACTATGCTGGTGGTGGCGGTGGTGTATATAATGCAAGTAGCAATCCAGTTTTTAGTCACTGCCTTTTTAAAGGAAATTATGCAAGAAGTCGTGGTGGTGGAATGGGTAATTATAATGAATTGTTTTGGGGATTAGAACAAAATTGCAACCCCGTAATTATCAACTGTATATTCAGTGACAATTTTTCAGAGTCGAATGGAGGAGGCATTTCTTTCGATGAAGACTGCAATTCAATAATTGTAAATTGTTCATTTAATGCAAATTTTGGAAAAAACGGAAGGGCTTTAAGCAGTGATTCGCTTCATAGAATAAATAATATTAGACTGACAAACTGCATTCTTTGGGATGGCGGCAACGAAATTTCTAATCCCGATGGTTCACAAATTACTATTGAATATACAAACTTACTAGGTGGTCTCAACTTAATTGATGATCCCTGTAATGCTATAATCTGGGATGAAGGTAATATAGATGAAGATCCATTATTTGCTAATCCCGGTTATTGGGCGGATGTTAATGATCCAAATATTGTTGTCGAACCAAACGATCCGAACGCAGTTTGGATTGACGGCGATTATCATCTTAAGTCCCAGGCAGGTCGTTGGGATCCAACCAGCGGGAGCTGGCCCTGCACCATACTCGGTACAGGGTGGGTAATTGATGATGTAACCAGCCCATGTATCGACGCAGGTGACCCGAACAGCCCAGTCGGCGATGAGCCGTTTCCAAACGGCGGGATTATTAATATGGGCGCCTACGGCGGCACATCAGAAGCCAGCCTCTCACCACGATTGCCTGGTAAGGCATCAAATCCATATCCAACGGACGGTGCTACGGATGTTTTACTTGATGTGATATTAAGCTGGTCCCCTGGCTCAAATGCAGTCTCTCACGATGTGTATTTTGGTACTGATTTTAACGATGTCAATGAGGCAACTGTATTAAGTCCGAATGGCGTTTTGGTTTCTCAAAGTCAAGATTCCAATTCTTACAATCCCGATTCCATCAAATACGACCAGATATATTATTGGCGCATCGACGAGGTTGATATACAGGATAACAAGACAACCGGTGATATATGGATGTTTACTACCTACAATCCTCCGCCACCCAAAGGTTGTGCCTGTTTCACGGGTGATACATGTGTGTGGGTTGATGGGGCTGCCGCTCCAATATCAAAAGTTCTTGTCGGACAAAATATTAAGAACCTCGATAATACATTCAAAGTTGAGAAAGTGCAGGAGCACGAAGGAGAATTCACTTTGTATGATATTGTCCTTGAGAGCGGCAATTGTATTACTGTAGCTGAGAATCATTACTTTATGATAGAAACCGGGCAATGGATTTCATCGAATAAGCTCCTGGTGGAAATGAAATTGAAAACTGCAAAAGGCGTGATTGGGATAAAAAGTATCACGAAACAGCCGTTATCGTATGTTGGTAAAGTCTATAATCTCAAAATCGAAGATTCAGACCAATATACGGTTGGTGAGGATGCGGTTATTGTGCGTGATTATTAAGGCATATTATATGAGATTGCTGCCCCATTGGCATTGTAATAAAAAAGCCCCATGGATAGAACCACGGAGCTTTGGGTGAAAAAGACTCCAATCCATTAATTGAGGGGTTAATAGTAATATTTGAAGTCAACGTCCACATCCCATACGTCTTTCAGGCCCGGCTTTTGAGTAAGTATGACCTTGGTGCATTGCAGGTTCGACCAGCGCATCTGGATAGTTGAAAGGAATCTGGCGAATTTTGTTATGTCAATCTGATTTAATTTTACATTGGCGCTTTGGTTTTTCTGGCCGCCGGATGTTTGAATCGAACGAGCGTTTAAATCGCACTTGCTCGGTGGTATTCCACACAAAGAAGCAATCCTGTCAACTACACGGTCATAAGTAAATTCGGCAGTGTTGTCATTGGGATCAACGGATTCAAGACGGCCGGGATCGAGATTTAATATCTCCATCATTGCAGGTTCGGCCTGACCATACTGGGTTATCATCTCTTCGAGGTCTTCCTGAGCATTCGGCAGGTATATTGCCCAGACCAATAGAGGCCACAAGACCATTATGACCGGGACGGCTATATAATATAGAATCGGATTCCTGTATATTTCTTTCATAAAGTCAGTCCTTGTTTATTTTTTTGGCGTGACCGTTATGCTGAAGCCGTCACGGCCACCTTTTAGGTCGTAATTTGGTCTATCGACAGTCAGGCCGCTCTTTCTGAGCTGGTCGAAAAATGTTATTGATTTTTGCCGGCCGGATGTGTCACCGGTTATGGTAATGTTTTGGCTGGTAATTGAGAGCATTTTTATGTTCAAGTCTGTTTGAGCGGCGCATTTATTGAACGCCGATAGTACAAGTGTCAACTTTGACAATATTGATGTTTCATCTGTAATAAGACCCTTTCTTTCATCTTCAAGGCGTCTTTTTAAAGAACCGAGGTCCCTGACAGCCTGTTTGATTGAGAAATTATCCGGGAGCTTTTTCAAGGTAACTGCTGAGTATTCCTGGGAGAATTTGCTGCGTATTTTTTTTCTGTCCCTGTTGACATTGAAAAATTGTGTTTGAAAGTATAAGCCGACAGCAATCAACAGGACTGTGAAGGAAATTGCTGCGAATTTAAGGGAATTTTGTGTTTTTATTTTTTTGCCCTGGAACGGGCTGAAATCATCGCGGAAGTTTACGCTGTGTTCTTTTTCGTAAAGAGTTAGGGCCGCTCCATAAGCAATTGCGAAATCTACATGGTCGGTGCCGCCGGTATAAGGTTGTTTGTCTTGTTGGGCGATATCGAACAATTCGAGGTTGGTGGTTTCGAGGCCCACCTTTTCGCTAAGGGCCTTTGTGTCAACAACCCCGGCGGAATCGAAGAATCTCAGGTTATTTATTCGCTCCTGGCTTTGGGTCAAAGCTGTGGTCATGAGCACTTCTCTTGTAAGAAGTTCAGTCCTGTTTTGTTTTGGGCCGACCAGGAAGGTTCTCACAATGGATGATTTTTGTGAGTCGGTGCCGGCGGGTGCGGGCGGTATAATTAGATAACCACTGCGGCGGGAAAGCATTGCGAACAGGATTCGCTGCTGGGATTCGCCGGCGGATGTTTTATAATTGATGAATCTTGAGAGACAGTTTATATCCGGCTCTATGGTTATGGGGTCAAAATTATGCTGCTGAAGAGAGAGGAGCACTTCGGATAATATTCTTCGCTGGGCGGTAAAAACATTCAGGGTTGAGCCGCTCTCGTCGGTTGAGATTATCTCAAATGCTAACGCCATATCTGTAATGTCGGTTGCGAGAGCTTCTTCGGTGTCAAATCTGATGGTTGCTGCGATTTGCTTTTGATCAGCAAACTCACTGTGAATATTGTGTTGCATGAACATTGCACAATCCAAAGTGACGGCCACATCTGAAAAGGTCAGATTTCTCTCGGCGCAGCCCTGTGCAATAAGATTTGCCAGATTTTGCATCTTTGGCTGCTCCTGCTCTTGTGCTGTGACACTAAAGCAGCCCATAATTTTGTCGCCCTTACTATGTGAATCGACACAGACTACTGTTGCGGTGTCCTTGCTTATATAGATTCCCAAGTAGTTCTGAGATTGCACTGTTAGTTAACTCCTAAATAGTTGGTATTCAGCTATTGATTACAGCAATTCGTGTAACATTATTTCTATTTTTTGTGATGGCTATAATTGACGAAGCCTTTGCCACTCCGCTTATCGCGGTTATTTTTATTGTAAATAAAGTACTTTTTGTTGTGATATATTTTTCGCACTTGGTTATAGAATCAGAATAACGTGCAACTGCATTTTTTAAATCTGCAGTGTCCGTGAATGGTTCTACACGCCTTCGTTTTATTATTTCTTCGGCGATTTCAACTTCGTTACCGCCAAAAATAAAAGTAGCCTCTAAAACGTGTCGAGGAGCCGTGTTGATATTAACTTTTTGTGAACCCCACGTTCCCATATATTTCAGGGCGGATTCTTTCCTGCTTCCGGTAGTTATATTTGGCTTGGCAAGAGCTTCGGTATCAATTAGTGAGCTGTGAAAAAGCTGGGCGAAATGTGTGGTCTGTTCGAAAATCTGCTTGGGGACCGTTATTACTTTTCTTTGTACTTTTGATACGGGTGTTTTTCTTGTAGTGCTCTTGCTTCTTGTACTTCTTGATTGAGTCGGCGTTCTTGTAACTGATGTTATTGGTTTGAAATCCAGTTTGAATGGTTTTATTTGGCCTATTTGGGTTAGCTCCAGCATGAGTGACTCGATTTGTTCAGCATCGAGCCCTGTCATTTCACAGAAGGTCACGAATCCCGCATCAACTTCTCGTTCCAGCTCAGGATCATTTAGCAGGGCCCAGCCGAGCGGGTATTTTGCATTTTCGTCTTCGATCTCAATACGAACTTTAACAGAGCTAATATCAAACTCTTCCGGTTCCGTTACGAACGGCCAGGGCGGACCATAGGGGCCCCGAATAAACAGGGAATCCGGATCATCAAAACCGTCGTTTTTGTCCATCTTGTTGACATTGTTACTATCAATCTCGTCACCGGAACTCTGAGTATTATCGTTTATAGCCGGCCAGGACTGGATGTCCCATTGCGCTAAAAGTTCCTGATATCCAGCTTCGTCAAGAGCGAACAAATCGGAAAAATCCGGCTCATTCGGTCGGCTGATAAGTTGCGGATCGATTTCTTCCAGAGTTGTGAGGGCGTATTTCACCGCTGAATCACAGCCATAGCGAGCTTTACTGTAATCTATAATATACTGGTTTCGGTGACGCTGTGCCGTTACGCGGCTGCTTAAGGTATAACCCAGAGTAGAGAGTACAACCAGCAATACTAATGTCACCAGCAATATAATGCCAGGACGATTTCGGGAAGTATTCCAATTGTTTAAGCTTTTATTCATCAGTTTCTATTTTTCTCGGCCTACCCAATGACAACCTTTCTTCATCGGGTATATCTGTTTGCTTTGGAGTTTCCTCGTTCTCGGAAGATCCACTTGTCTCTATGGCAAAGTTGATTTTTCTGGTTCTGTCGATAGCGATGGTTCGTGTAATTTTTTCTTCATCCAACACGTCTAAAGTGCCGTTTACCCTCTTAAACGGTTCGGCAAAAGACATAGTTACCGTAATACCTGAAGGAGGCGGGCCCTTCCATTTATCTACAGGTGCTTCACCCTTGAGTGCATTTATATTAAAGAAAGTGACGCCGCTGCAAATCGGTACGGCACGTTCCAGTTCTATATCCTCTTTATTCTTGTCAAGCACTTTGTCTTCCAGTGCTATCCCGCTATAACTGCGATACAATACCAGACCAATGTCCGGATTTTCATAGTTATAAATGCTCTGCCAAACGATTTCTTCAAATTCCAGCTCTTTGTTCTTGCTGTCTTTGATAGTTCTTGTAATGGTAAGCCTGGCGGCGGGGAAACCATTTTTAAATTTATTCTCGATTGTGACTGTCGTATCTGGGTTGGATGAAATTATCCTGTCAAGGTCTTCTGCTATTCGCTGCAGAACTTCCGACGACAGTCTGGAGCTATCGAGTTTTCGCATAATCGTAGAGGCAGATTTTTCAGCCCTGTTATAAATACCTAAGACCGCAACCAGAACCATAGCGCCTATTGTTAAGGCCGCTATCACCTCAGCCAGCGAAAATCCTTTACGTGTTCCGGAGGTATTCAGAGTCTTTTTAATATTGTATACGGAACAGATTATCATTATCGAAATTCAAATCTCCTATTTTTGTTTTTTCTTCAAGATATCCCAGATTTCGGAAATATCCATCTGTTCAAGTTCCTCGTATGTCAAGCCTGTCTTTGGGTCTATTTCGTCCTGCTGGCCGGGAAGGCCTTGTTCGGCATTTTGCCTTATCAGGTCAGCTTCGGATGCTATCTGTTGGTTTCTTTCCTCGGGACTTGGGTCGCCGTCGGTACGCTTATAGAGGTCGAGATTGCTCTTGATGAATAAGCCGTCTTCAGTGGTAAGCATACCATTGTCAATCCACTGCTCTATGGTTTCACTGTCGACGCCTGAATAATCGGCAGCTTCTTCTATAGTTTCGAGAAGCTGAGCAGTAAATAGTTCTTCTTCCTGCTGATTCATAATTTGCATCAATTGCTCTCTTGTCAAACCTGTCAGCCAGTGTGTTAGCTCAACAGTTTGTCTTTGTCCTGTTGTATCCATATACTCAGCCGAGCAAATACCTCTGAGCCACATGCTTGATGTTATCGGCTCATAGAAGGTCTCTATGACAGTTTGCCAGTTAATCCCGGGATATTTGTCACTGGTGCCGTACTCAACAGTCTCTTCAACGGAATCCTTAGAAAGAAGAGCTTCCATATTTTCTCGTGCTATCTCGAAGGCCTGCATCCGCAGTGCAAAATCTGCCGTGGAGGTAGTACAGCGGTTTATAACAACCAATACGCTTGAGCTAAATAGCGCAAGAATCATCAGAGCCATTACAACCTCAGCAAGGCTAAAAGCATTCTTCCTGGAATTGCGTAATAAGTGACACATCGCTCCGGACGCACCATTTGTTTTAGAACACCAGTTCATCTTTATATTTCGGCTCCAAAAGCCTGACATCACCTTCCTCTAATGTGATAATTCTATTTAGTCTGTTGACTACAATTGAATATGGCTGTTCCTTCTCATCGAGCAGAACGATTTTCCCGCCGAATGCCCAGCCCGAACGCCCGGCCCTGAATTTTGCTCTGCCCTCATGGGTGAAGTCTCCGTCATCGAACTCTACGTAAACAATACGACAATTATTACTTAACTTATCCTCCAAAATAATCTCCTCTTCCAGCACCTCGGACAAATCAGGCGTTGTGATCTGGCGTAGTAAAAAAGCCTGTTCTTCCAGATCGATAATAACTTCATATCTTCTATCGCTCTCTGCCGCTGCGGTTGAGGCCATTTGCATTGTTGAGACCAACTGTTGTATCTGTGCCTTGAATGTATTTTTTCTTAGCAACCTGAAAAGATGTATCTGAGCCAAAAGCACAAACAGTGAAATCACTACAATCACAACGAGCAACTCTGCCATTGTGAAACCATTTCTCATATGGCGTGCCTTTGCTTTGCTCAAAGCCGGATTTGTATATTTTGTGTTGCACATTTTGAAACTTTTAAGCATTAAGCAAAACGCGCGATGCTCGACGTAATCAGTTTGCATCAGTGCTGAGCATATCATCGTCGGTATCAGGTTCTTCATCCGGACCCCAGCTCCTGATTGCAAATGGCAGGCCGCTTTCAGGAAAAGCTTCATAAATGAAGTCATTATCCCAGGCGTCCCTGGGTATTTCTGTCGTTTCCAGATATCCACCCGGCACCCAGGTTGTGACATCACTGGGCTGTAGTATTAAGGCCATCAATCCTTCATCTTCGGTCGGGTATCGGGCGGTGTCTATCTTGAACTGGTTTACCGCAGAATGAAGTATTTTTAGATTGGCCTTGGTTGTTGTAATTCGGGCCTGATCTATTTTGGACGCTACTTTGGTAACCACTAACGTGGCAAGCAGGCCAATTATGATGAGCATTGCCATAAGCTCGACCATTGTAAAACCGAATCTATTGCGTTTTTTACCTTTTTTCCTTGTCATTTTAACCTCCGGGGGGTGATTAAAAACTCCCTGCTGAAACTTCCAATATAGGTAATATTGTTGCATACGCTATTACACCAATAATTGCAGCCATAATAATTATAATAAGCGGCTCGACTGCTGCACTTAGTCTTTCAATAACTAAATCTGTCGAGGCCTCAAGGTTGTCACTGATGCTTTTAAGCATTTTTTCAAGCTCACCGCTTTTTTCCCCGACCGACACCATATGAGCGATAGCAGGATTGATAACGCCGCTGTCCCTCAGTGGTGTTGCTATATCAGCGCCGGCGAGAATCCTCTCTCGCGCCTGATGGATGGCCCTTTTCATCAGAGTATTACCGGTAACCTCGGAGACAACCCGAAGGGATTCGGCCATAGCAAGTCCGGAACCGAGAAGTGTCGAGAGAGTCGATGAAAAACGCGCCACCACACGCTGTTTTATAAGAGGGCCGAACAACGGCAGAGACAGAATGAATTTATCTCGTAAGTATGAACCACGCTCAGTTTTAAGAAATTTCCTGAGCGTCCAGACTATCCCGATGATGGCCGCTATGACCACGAGCAACCACCAGCTCGTCATCACATAACTTATGTCCATCAATCGCCTTGTAATCCAGGGAAGCTCCTGGCCCGTCCTGGCGATTTGTTCGGCTATTTTTGGGATAACCTTGGTTGTCAGGACCAGAATTGCAACGATGCAGAAGAAAATCAGAACAATCGGATATATCATTGCCGTCATTACTTTGGACTCAACTCGCTGGCGTTTTTCCATAAATCCGGAGATTGTTGTAAGGCTCTGTCCCAATGAGCCGGTGACCTCACCTACACGGATCATGCTTACATATACGACATCGAAATAATCGCTGTAGTCGTTCAATGCATCCGTGAACGATTCACCAGTAACAACACGGTCGCGAATGTCAACAAGGGCATTTCGAAATTGCACATCAGAGGTCTGAAGTGTCATGACTGAAAGAGCCTCGGTCAGTTTGATTCCTGAATTGAGCAGTGTGGACATCTGCTTGGTAAAGTCGATTATCTGGGTTTTGCCGCGTTTAGCTAAAAACGAAGATAATGTAGCCTTGCTTTGTGAGCTGGAGCTGACCTGGGTAATAGACGAAGGATGAATACTCCTGGCTCTTAGCTGTTTTCGAGCGACATAGGGACTTTCCGCAGCAATTGATCCTTTGACTTTTTTACCGTTCGCTGCTATTGCTGTGTAATGGTATCTTGGCATATATAAACTCTTTACCAATAAAATCAGAATATCGAATTAAGTTCTTCTTTTTTCGATTTTTACATTATATCTGCCTGTGTTACTCGCAGTACTTCAGAGATAGTTGTTATCCCTGCAAGTACCTTTCTGGCTCCATCCATTCGCAAAGTCTGCAGGCCTGTTTCAAGGGCAAACCTTTTTATTGTACCGGCAGATTCTCTTGTGTATATCAGGTTCTGGATTTCTTCATTAATTAACATCATTTCATATATGCCGGTTCGGCCTCGATAACCGGTCTGGAAACATTTTTCACAACCTGCACCAACAAAGAATTTCCCATCCTTGACAGATGCCATTTCACCCAAACCAAGCTCTCTTAATTCGTGGATCGAGGGCTCCATAGTTTTTTTGCAGTTCGGGCAGACTTTTCGAACCAGGCGCTGAGCTATTATAGCAATTAATGAGGAACTAACCAGATATGGTTCGACTCCTAAATCCAGAAGTCGACTCACCGCTCCCGCCGAGTCATTCGTGTGCAGTGTGCTGAAAACCAAATGACCGGTAAGCGAAGATTGTATCGCCATCCGTGCTGTCTCAATGTCTCGAACTTCACCGACCATTATGACGTCAGGATCCTGACGCAGCACATGACGAAGCGAAGTGGCGAATGTCATTCCTTTTTTGGATGCGACCTGAATTTGACTTATACCTTCGAGCTGGTACTCAATAGGGTCTTCTATTGTTATTACATTTTTTTCTGCAGAGTTAATTCTGTTAAGACAGGCGTAAAGCGTTGTGCTTTTTCCGCTGCCTGTCGGACCTGTCACGAAGATAACTCCGTGAGAGCGATTTAGCAGAGAATCGAATTTCTTCAGGTCGTCCTGCCACAGTCCCAGCTCGTCCAATTCGAACAGGCCCGTGCTTTTATCCAGCAGTCTCAGTACACTTCGTTCGCCGAAGCTGGTCGGGACAGTGCTGATACGTAAATCAACTTCCCGCTGACCAAGCCTCACAGAGCATCTGCCATCCTGTGGAAGCCGTCGCTCCGCAATATCCATACCGGCCATAACCTTGATACGAGAGATAATAAGCGGCAGAACATTCTTGTTTAAGCTTAGAGTGTCGTAAAGAATGCCGTCGATACGGTAACGAATCTGAATTTTTGATTCGTATGGATGAACATGAATATCGCTGGCTCGCAATTGCAGAGCACGAAAAAGGATGTCGTTGACCAGTCTGATAACCGGCGGGCGATTCACTACATCAAGCAGATCGTCCGAAGTTGACACTTCATCAACGAGCCTGTCGAGATTCTGTGAGTCAAGCTCTTCGACCACTTCTTCGATGATGGTTGTTCTTTGCTCATAAGCAACATCGATGACAGATGTAATAGTGGCACGTGTAGAAACCGCTGCTCTGACAGGCAGACCTGTCATCTTAGAGATATTGTCAAGGGCATTCACATCCAGGGGTTTGGATAGAACGACGATAAGCTCGTCTGAGTCGTTTTCACTGTTTTTTGCTTCGGAATTATCATCGTTGTTGGATTCCGGTCTGATTCCAATAAGAAAATGGTGTTGAGCATAGGTCGCAGGTACAGCTTCAATAAATTCAACCGGAACTGCTTTTGCTGCAATATCTGACAGATATTCCCAGCCGAGGGCTTCGGCGAAAAGTTTCAACACAACATCTTCGGTAAAGTATGGGCAGTTAAGCAGAGTTTCATCGACTCGCCCCTGCCCGGCATTTTCTTCAAGAAATTTGGCCAGTTGCTCGGCGTCCATCAAGCCGGTGCGTTTAGCCGTTTGTATAAGCAAATCTTTCATTACTACTCTGCATCAAGTACCTTGAACGGTTCCATCGGTTTGGGCTTGAAACCCGGCCAGTCCTCATATCTCTGGAATTTGTCCTCGAGTCTTTCAAACGAG
>CAZMWN010000078.1:0-12655 GCA_964569935.1 uncultured Pirellulales bacterium | reverse complement strand
AATGTTCGCGGCAAACAGGTTGATTGGTAAATACAACCGCTCAAGAACACATGCTTCATGGTTTGCCCGATGGGCGGGCATGATAGCTACTATGTGCATAGCCGCCTGCATTGCAATCTTTCTTATCAACCAAACTCGTAACACTTCCATTGAAACAACAGTGCCAAGCCATAGTGAGACTCTCAGTCCAATATCTTACATTATCCTAAGTGTCGTTCTGCTGCTGGTTATTTTTGGCCTGGGATGGTGTTTTTACCGAGCTTTTACAGCAACCACAGAGGAGCAAATCCAACATCCTGATGAAGTAGGTGATAAAGCACAGTCGGAATAGAGTCTGAATACTGTGGCTTTTAGATCATAACATTATATCCGTTCATAAAGTGTGGCACAGGAACATGTGTGCTACTTCGGCTTCAAGCCTTTAACTTTATCGCCAGTGTATTTAGTGCAGGTCTTTTCCAGGTCCACATCATTAATGTTTGCCAGTGTGCACAGCCATGCAAAAACATCAGCAAATTCCTCCTCCTTGTTTTTGTGGTCTTCGGAGGCCAGAGCAGTAGCAAGTTCTCCGATTTCTTCAATAAACCACAAAAAAGTTCGCGGCGTGCCTCTTTCTCGGTCACGCTTTTCATATTTCTTCGAGATTATGTTTTGAAATTCATTAATATGCATTTGTAATCACACAAGCTGCCGATTCTCCCTCACTGCTTGCGCCCTTTTTTCTGTTTACTATCCTGCTATTAAACTCGAAAGTTTTGCACTATCAAATACTACTCTGGCTTGAGCAATTGCCTCTTCAAAGACCTTATCGGTACGTGCACCAAATCTTGATCTATGTATCTGCTCAGCCAAGCTAAAGTGACTGGCCAAAGGTCCATCAACAGCCTCGATAATCTGGAGCACTGTGATTTTATTAGCTGGTTTTGTCAGTGAGAATCCACCGCGAGGTCCCCTCTTGCTACACAACACATTTGCCCGGACCAACTGCTGTAGTATTTTCAGCAGATATTCCAAGGGTATGTTATACTTTTTAGATATGTCTTGAGATAAAATGGCCTTTTTGTCCGTATGCCGGGCAATGTGACCGACTGCCAGTAGCGCATATCCCATAGATCTGCTGATTCTCATTCTAATCTCCTTTAGAACGCTCAAAGATGTAAAAACATAAAAATTCGTAGTCATTATTGTCGATTCTTATCCGGTATTGCAAGTATAATCCCTTTCCAGATTATCAAAATTTGGGAATTTAAAAGAACATTTGCAAATCCCCATAGCCTATTTGACATATATCCTGGAAAACTAATTTTTTCTATACGAGCAAAATACTTGACACCCGATAATTTCTAATATAGGATTTTTTTACAATTTTATATTTTTTATGGAGATAACCATGACAACAATTCAGCCCAATATAGGTGTTGAGTATGCTGAAAATGCAACAATAGTCAGTTTCACCGATGAAAAAATTCTCGAAGAAAAGGATATTAACTCGCTTCAAGAGTCGATAATGTCTGTTATTGAGCAGGCTGAACGAATAAACCTAATTTTGGATTTTAGTAACGTAAAGTTTTTGTCCTCAGCCGTTCTGGGGCTTTTAATAAGGATCAGTAAAAGGATTTATGAACACAACGGCCAGCTAAGACTCTGTAATATAGATTCAAAGATTTATGAGATTTTCAAAATAACGAGGCTGACTAAAACTTTCGACATTTACAAAGACGTTAAGAGTGCAACTAAAGATTTATCTCAGGTAAATTAAACAGCAAATAGTTGTTTTTCTGAAAATCAGTACTCTTGGAGAAGTCTCGCTATAAGCTTATTATGACATCTAAAACGCCAGGGAATTACTCAATAATTGTTGAAAGCAAACCATCTGCTATAGTCGGTGTATTCGAACAAATCCAGTCCAAACTTGTAGATAATAATTTTGGTAAAGATGATATTTTTGCCATTCACTTGACTTTGGAGGAAGCCTTTCTGAATGCCGTCAAACACGGCAATAAAATGGACCCATCTAAAAAGATAAAAGTGGAATATTCCGTAGATGGAGATAAGGTTGAAATATCCATAACAGACCAGGGTCCCGGCTTTAAGCCGGAAGCCATTGAAGACCCAAGATTCGGCGAAAATCTCTTCAAACCCGGTGGCAGAGGATTACTCCTTATGAATTCCTATATGGACATGGTCAAATACAATCAAGAGGGCAATTGTGTACATATGGTTAGATATAAGGAGAAACCGTATCTTGCAAAAGGCAAAGACCAAAAGAAATAACAACCTCAAATTAACTCTTGCTGGTAAATACTAAGGACAGATTTAGTGAAAGATAAAGGGAAATATCTGAAATTCTCAAACAGAGTGCTCCTCTTCTGCAGTTGTATTTTAGTTTTCAGCGGATGTGCAAACAATAACGAACCGATGCCGGAGATTGTTTATAGCCCCGGCCTCGGGAAAGAGCTCGTTCCCCCGAAAATGGTGGAGCCAAAAAAATTCGATAAAAATTCCTACACAAATACCCCAAGAACGTGGCTGCCGCCTTCCAATGTAGAGAAGCAATGGACAGCAATAATAATTCATCATTCAGCAACGGAAAGTGGAAACGCTGAGATATTTGATAAGTGGCATAAAGAAAATAACCATTGGGAAGGTGTCGGCTACGATTTTGTTATAGGCAACGGCACTGAGAGCGGCGACGGCCAAGTTGAGGTTACATTCCGTTGGAAAAGGCAAATTCCCGGTGCTCATTGTGGAGGAACCTCTGGAAATTGGGCCAATGAAAATGGAATAGGAATCTGCCTTGTCGGGGACTTTAGCCGTAAAACTCCCACTGAACGACAGATGCAGTCACTTGCAAAATTGATTTGCTTTCTACAACAGCAATATGGAATTCCAAAAAGCCGTATCTACGGGCACAGAACAACACCCGGAGCCAGAATAACCGAATGTCCCGGCGATAAATTCCCAATGTCAAGGCTCAAATCCATGCTCGACAACTGAACTTATATCTGTGTTCACATGTAAACGGCGTACTTTTTGGGTCCCATAAACTCACCTTATGATTCAACAACACCTCTTTATTGGTCGAATAATACCAAAATTTTCCAGATAGAAAAGTCTCCTTATCATTATACCGAAGTTCCCGCTAACAGTATGAATTAATGAAACAGAGTAAGGAGTTCCTTTAATGAATATGTACGAGTCGTTGTTATCTCCAGCGTTCGAATTGAACGACCAAATTGCAAGACAGCTTTTTGAAGTCTTGCCGGAACAAGGACCCATCATCTTAATTATGGACCGCAACGGTAATAGCTGGCCCAGCGACTCGGAAGAATTTGGCAAACTGAACATTAATGAATCATATCTAAAAGAACTCTGTTCTAAAATTGACGACGGTGTTGAACCCGTTGTCACTCAGGTCGATGACTGCAGCATTATTGCTGCACAGTTAGCAACAGAGCGGAGTAATTGCGGTTACGTAATAATCTCTCTGCCACAATATAGCCCGGAATCAACCTTGATTAATATTACCTTGATTGAAACCTTACTTAATCAATTCAACTTGATAGCTAAATTAATCGAGAAGAACAATCTCCTTCATGAAATTCAAATAAAAAACTACCGCGAAAGAGTTAACAGCGAGATCGCCTTCAATTAATCTTCATATAATACAGACCGCACTTGGTTTACAATCATTCAATTCATCAAATTTGACATTCAACAAAGTTTAAATTGCGTTCAGGAATATAATTGCTATAATTATCAGGCAGTTGTGGAATATAGCAGTATGTTATCAAATTCCTGCTTTGCCTAATGCAACACGGATAATTTTATACAGGAATCGCAGTGCAAAACGCTATACAGCTACAGGTGATAAAAGCTATAATCTAATCAGCAAAGGGAAGAAGTGAAATTCCAGGTTTTTAAGAACGGCCAAATTGTAGATAAATTCACATTATGCGGGGCGTACCTTTTCGGCGGCGATGGAATAGGTATCCGCCGGGCCCAGATTAACTTCAAGGATGGATGTATCTACTGTCATAGACCAAACCTTGTATCAGCAGGACTTGCCCTGCTGTGGCCTATTGACGGTTTCGGTAAAGTACTTTTACCAACAACATGTTTGCCCGAAAGGGACAAACCATATAATTTAAATGTCGAGATTGCACGTGCTAAACTGATGCAAATTGTTAACAAGCGGGAGGACTGGTCCTTTTTTAACAACGTGCAGGGCCTGGCAGAGTTATCCGAAGAAGCCCAGGACTTATTTATTCAAGCAATTCAAAATATCTCCGAACCATCTACGGCATCCAAACTGGCAGACGAATCACTCAACAAAGCGATTATCATTGCTGAAAAACTGGCAATAAAGCAGGCGGAGTCAATGTTCCAGACCAGAAGCAAGAGCCATGGCTTCGGGCGGGGCTGTTTTGGTTGCAGAGTAGATCCTCTCGAAATAGATAATCCTGTCTATATTGAGAGGTTGCTGGAACTGTTCGGTTCAGTGACAATTCCTATAAACTGGGCCCAGATAGAATCTACCAAAGGCAATTATGATTTCTCAACAATCGATACCTGCATTGAAGTACTCAGTAGAAAAAAGCTGACGCTCAGCGCGGGACCCTTACTTTGCTTCTCAAAAAAGTATTTACCTAAGTGGCTGTTTCAAAGCAAGGGGGGATTTGAGAAGATTCGGGAGACCGCGTACCATTTTACATCAGAAGTGGTTACTCGATACAGCAGTATTGTTCGTGCGTGGTACGTTATAAGCGGCCTAAATGCATTTAACGAATTCGGATTCAAGTTCGAGCAAATTCTCGAGATGACCCGCGCCGCAAATATGGCTGTGAAGCAGGCAAGTGACAAAGCTCTAAAAATAATTGAGGTCAGTAACCCATGGGGTGAATATTATACGACAACATCCAATAGTATCCCGCCATTAGTATATATGGACATGGTTGTACAAAGCGGGATTAATTTTGATGCTTTCGGGCTTCCAATACAATTTGGCAAGGATCAGCCAGGCATGCATGTCAGGGATATGATGCAAATATCGGCAATTCTGGATTCGTTCGCACCTATAGCCAAGCCGTTATATATGACCAGCGTGGAAGTTCCCAGCCGAAATCGTAATGGATCGCAGGATAGTAACCTTGCCGGAATATGGCACAAGGAATGGAATCAATCTTGCCAGGCGGAATGGATTAAGCAGTTTTATAAAACAGCGATGAGCAAGCCATTTGTAAGCTCTGTTACTTACTCGAACCTGATGGATACAGAGGATAGTGACATAGCCTACAGCGGCCTGCTGACCGACCAGTTTGAACCGAAGGAATCCTTTCGAGCTCTGAAAGGACTTCACGACAGTATTTTCAAACGATAAATAAATCGTAACTCGTGACTCTAAGGAACCACACGAAACGATATGAAAGAAGTCAGACAAAATAGAATCCAATCATTTGCTTTTGTTATTAGCGTATTCATAGCTTTTAGCGTGTCCTGTTGTCTTGTCTCAAGTCTTGTGGGATTTGGGCGTGTCACGAAAGGAAACGAAATCCGGTTAGAGAGCCTAATTAATCCAAACGAAGCTCCATTGGCAAGTCTTACAAGACTGCCCGGTATAGGTATTGCAAGAGCTGAAGCAATAATAGCCTACCGTAGAGATTTCATTGAGACAAATAATAACTGCAACCCCTTTCAATCCTGCGATGATCTGCAGAAAATCAATGGTATTGGACCAAAAACAGCCCAAAATATCAGACAATGGCTTAAGTTCGAATAACACACACTATGCAGTAAGAAAATATGAGCGAATGGGAAATAAATAAGCCGCTTGGACAATGCTGGGGAAGCGGCAGAAAAATTGAATACGGCGAAGAATACTTCGGTGCTCTTGTAGAAACAGAGGAAGGTTTGCAAAGACGGGATTATTGTGCCGACTTCTGGCTGAGTGAAAAACCGAATGTGTTCTGCTTCTGGAAAACAAAGCTTCCGAATCCTGACCAGAAAAAGCAGATATTCGTCGACGATGATATGCTGATGGCCTTCTTTGATAGGCTGGAAAAAGAAACGGAACAGGAGAAAATTAATTTCCGTTTTGTCCTGGCCCTAATTTTAATGAGAAAAAGACACCTGAAATATGATGAAACCAGAATTGATAACAGCAATGAAATATGGCGATTGAGAGTGGTCGGTGATAAGCAAACCGCCGAGGTTATCAATCCCCATCTCGATGAAGAACAAATCGAGCAGCTTTCATCACAGATAGGCCAAATACTACAAACAGACTTATAAGTTCATTTTAAGCAGTAAAAAGAAGTTTTCTTCGAGAAATCCTTTAGGAGTTTACATGAATATGCTGCGAAAATTTCTCATGTTCATCGCCGTACCATTTATTTTTACCGGCTGTGCCCCAAAGATGCGAAAACCATTGCTGATATGTCCCGGCAAAGAATCTGTAGCCGATGTTTTGGTCGCTTTGCAGTTACAATCACAAAATATGACGTCACTTTATGCCAAAGGCAAGTCTCGCCTGCAATATTACGATAATGGAAAGAAACGCAAGGAAGATCTCGCAATCAGAATTTTAGTAAAATCATCCGATGAAATTTATCTCAGAGGTGATATGTCTATTGTCCCAAAGGCGGTCATCCTTGGCTCGAACAAACGTGAATTTTGGCTGGCGTTAAAGCCCAAGGAAATCAGCACTTACTGGTGGGGCACATGGTCCGAGCTGGATTCTTCCGAGAGTCTCTTAATAAATCCGAAAACCTTACTCGAAGCTCTCGGAATTACCAAAATCGATATCGGTGCCGACTGGTTCTTGTCTAATGAAGGTCCTTTCGACATACTTATACAACGGGACAAAGGTGTAATAATCAAAAAAATATACATTTATTGCTGTGATTACAGCACAAGAAAAATCGAGTATTTCAATACCAACGGGGAAATTCTGGCCCGCGTGGAAATGGAAGAATATAAAAAAATCACTGAGAATTTTTGCGTTCCGAGTCGTATCGTAGTCACCACATACGGTGGAGACAACAAGGAGGACTCTTTCAGTATCAAACTTGATCTTAACTCAATAAAGCAGAGGGAATTCACTGAAAAACAAAGTGACCTCTTCAAACCCGTCTCGAGGCAGGGTTTCAAGCATGTGCTTAAACTTGTTAACGGAAGATGGGTTGAACAGATTTAGTAAATAGTAAAGATGAAATCTATGTCGACAAACCTCCGAGAGAGAATTAAACAAGGCCTGTTTTTTTTAGACGGGGCGATGGGTACGCAGTTGATTGACCGCGGGATTAGTGTCGGTAAGTGCAACGATTATCTTAATATCGAATCACCTGAGATTATCTCTGATATTCACCGCACCTACCTGCAGGCTGGTAGTGACGCGGTTATCACCAATACATTCGGGGCCAATAAGTTTGCTTTAGCCCGGCATAAATTGGCCGAGGAAACCATCAGAATAAACAAGGCAGGCGCCCAAATCGCCCGACAGGCTGCCGGAAATGAACATTACGTCTTAGGCGATATTGGTCCCACCGGAGACTTTCTGGAGCCTTTGGGAAGCTTGAAACCGGCAGAATGCAAAGAAGCTTTTATTCAACAGGCAGAGGCACTTTTAGAGGGCGGCGTGGATGGCTTTATAATCGAGACAATGACGGCACTTGATGAGATAACAATCGCAATCGAAGCAGTCAAATCAGTTTGTGGTGACCTGCCCGTATTCGCATCAATGGCATTTGATAAAGCAGGCGATGATTTCAAGACGATGATGGGCGTCGATGTGGAAGCTATGTCCGAAAAAATTATTTCACTTGGCATCGATGCGATTGGCTTTAATTGCGGCACACTGTCACTTGATGAATATGTTGAACTTGCAGAAAAGCTTGTCTCGGCAGTAAGGAAACTATCGGATGATGTAGCGATTTTCGCCGAGCCCAATGCCGGAAAACCAGAACTTGTCGATGGTAAAGCTGTTTATAAAGTCTCGCCGGAAGATTTCACCGCAGCGGCGGAGAAAATATATTCAACGGGTATCAACATTATCGGCGGTTGCTGCGGCACTACACCGGCACACATTAAAGCACTAAACAGCAGATTAAAAAAACTTCAGTGAATCCATATACCAAAGAACACAGACTTGTCCAAATCAACTGGTTGCTTTTATGAATTTTTCGATTTGTTCTATTGTTTTTTGTGTTGCGCCCTGGTTTTTCTTGATTACCTCTCGGCCATTCTCGGCAATTTTTTTTGCATACTCCGGCTCGGCTAAACACTTTTGCATTGCTCCGAGTAGCTGTTCTTGATTCTCTACCATAATAGCACCTTGATTTTCAAGAAGTACTTCTACAGTCTGCTTAAAATTAAAAGCATGTGGGCCGAAGATAGTGCATTTGCCGAGGGCTGCCGCTTCCATCATATCGGAACCACCCATAGGGACGAGGGTTCTGCCGACAAAAATGACAGTTGCAAGACAGTAAAATTTTCGCAGGTCTCCCATAGTATCGCCAAGAATTACGTGTGTCTTTTCCCGAGAAATTTTATCGGTTCCCTTAAATTCGCTGTAGCGAACATAATCGAAGCCCGCCTCGCCAATCAACTGGGCAACCTCGTCAAATCTCTCCGGCTTTCTCGGGACAATTACAATCCACAGGTCTTTGAACTGTTCCTGTTTTGTTAATTGTTTAAAGATATCGAGGACGATTTCCTCTTCTCCCGGACCGGTAGCACCGGCTATCCATAATCTTTCATTGTCAATTTTAAGCCGGTGCGCAACAGCATCCGCCCCTTCAACTTTGTCAGTAATTTGAGCAGTGTCATACTTGAGCGAGCCGGTCACAACTACATTTTCATTCGGGGCGCCTATTTCTTTGAAGCGGCTCGCATATTCCTGAGTTTGTGCAAGAGCAAGGCTGACTTTTCCGAAGACCATTTTTGTGAACGGTTTTATTTTGCTGTATCTGGAAAAACTTTTATCGCTTATTCGGCCATTCACTATTATCACGGGGACATTCAATTGCTGTGCAATATCAACAAAATTAGGCCAGACTTCTAGCTCCATCAATAGACAAATCGCCGGTCGAATATTGTTAAAGGCACGATGCATTACCAGGGAAAAATCAAAAGGAAAATAGAACACCTGATGTTCCCTGCTGAAAAGATTATTTGCACGAGCAAAACCGGTATCGGTCGTAGTACTGATTACAATCTCGAAATCAGAAAATCTTTCTTGAATCTCTACAATAATGGTTTTTGCGGCATTCACCTCGCCAACACTCACGGCGTGAATCCAGATGCATTTTTGAGCGGGACTTCTTCGGATAATTTTACCAAAACGCTGTCCCCAGCCCGTCCGATAGCGCTTGTGCCTGATGGCACGATATATTATTACAGGGCTATAAGCCAGTCCGGCGAATAAATACAAAAAATCCAGAATGAATCTCATTCAGCCATCCTAAAAATGGTCAAAGATGTCAAACAATGGATTAATGATATTTACTAAATGTAAATATGTCAAACATTTGCCTGATTATGTTGGAAAGGACAGAAATTGCAGCGCATAAAAGTCTGCAAGTGTGCGGGGCTTATCGGAACAGGTTTGAGTATATTTATTGTGCGGCAGAATCAAGCCAATATTGAACAAGTTCGACAAAATCAAGAAAATTTATAATACTGTCAGGATTGTAGCGTGGAGCCAGATTAGCTTCCGGGTTCCAATTAGATGACATCGGCGTAGCAAGCCATGCCTGAGCAAGGGCTATAAGATCTAAAAAGTCAACCACACCGTCACCGCCCTGTGGAGAAATATCCCCTACCAACCGCGCCGGAATACGTTCGAATTCCAGGGAAGGTGGATCTTGCCCAAACAATCCCCCGCCACGAAGAACAAGGTTGAATTCAGTAAAGAGATTCATGCCGATTATGCCGTCAAGGTACCCACCTTCAGGTGAAGCTACATCGAGCATAATAACCGGAACGTTCGTGAATCGAAGCCAGTCACCAAGAGCGGCAATTTCAATAGAATCTATATAGAAGCCCGGTTCGATTGTGATTTCGCCCGTGACATCCTGAATTTCAACTTCAAAATCCGGAGACGCCGGATTTAATCCAAGGCGGGCCCCGACATTTGTCCCTACTACTGTTATTTGGGCGCCGGTGTCCAGCATAAAACGATCTCTATCAATCGCGCTGTTGGTATCATCCCGCAGATCCACGCTGTTCACGAAAAAGAGACTTTGAAGAAGGCTTCCTATTATCGAGGGGCTGCCGGGTTGATAAATAAAATCAAAAATTAATTCTAAATCCGGAAAGTACTGTACGTCGGCCGCACCGGATGGAATCAGATTTAAAGGTATGCGGTCGGCATAATCAGGTATTGTGGGATCGAAATGATTGTAAAATCGGATATCCGGCGATGTATAATTATTGCCGTCATATATCACTGAAATCTGATTGTCATTATATATGGCCGTCACAAAATATACGCTCATAGGCGTTCCTATGACGGTCGGTACGCCTGGCTCACCGGGTGCGACAACATCTCCCACACCTATAGCAACATTGCTCTGGCCGACCATATTCGAATCGTCCAGCGTCATTGAATTCGGATCGATAGCTGCCATTCCATCTATGAAGACGCCCAATGGCTGGCTTACTGTGACAAAAGACGAGCTGGTCGCTCCGCCAATCTCTATAATACTCGTCGTTAATAAGTCAGCATCAAAGATACCTGCACAGTCGGCCCCATCGTAACTGACCAAAATGGAGGAAGCACCTGTATCGAAAATACCTATAACAAAATCTTCTTCAGGACTATCCGTCAAATAATTTCCAACAACCGACATATGAGCTTCCGCCACCCAGTCGAGATCATCTGAACGCTCATCGGTTATAGCGATTGCGATCCAAGGAACAAATCCGGCAACAGGAGGTGAATCGATAATATTCGTCAGGGCCTGTAATTTAGCAGATTCTATGGAGAATAGTTGAAAATAAGAAGAGGATTTTGGCATCGAATCTTTTTTAGGATAACGGATAGCTTTGATACGTCCACCTGGTCCTGCGAGCCAATCCACTTCCTGTTGTTGCCATCCAGTCTGTTCGGCTTGAACAGAAGTCCAGCTCACAACGGAAATTAGAAGTAGAACTAACCAGATTCGGTTCGACACATACAACTTCATTTGTCCACCTTCCACACCATTCACAACAAAACTTATTGTAACATTTTCAGACAAAATTTGCACGTGGAAAGATAAGAAACTTCCGATTGTCTTGTCTAAACAACCTGCAGGTCTCTAATGAATCCTATCCAACGTAAACTGTCTCTATATAATTAGTACCATAAAGCAATGTTTATGTGACGTGAAAACCTGTAAACAGCAGAAATACTGCATAAAACAGCTAATATTCTTGACTTACAGGTCATTTTTATATAATAAAGTGATATTCATTTTCGTCCCCGTAGCTCAATTGGATAGAGCGTTGGCCTCCGAAGCCAGAGGTTGTGCGTTCGAGTCGCACCGGGGATATTGTTTATAAGATATCGGCATGCCGGGGCTTGACTACTTTGAGTATTATTATCCGGTCGGCCGAAGAGCACATAATACGGCTGGATTAATAACGGTCCTACGAGTTAACCTGCTGTAGGCATTCTCTAATCAGGTTGATGAACTGCTTTTCAATTATGGTGACGTCGAATTCTTTTGCCTGCATCAGGCCTTGCTGTCCCATTTGCTTTCTTAGCTGTGGGTTGACAATCAGTTTGGTGATTTTATCAACCCACTCTGCCTTGTCAGTGGCGAGAAAGCCGGTGATGCTGTCTCGAATATATTCGCAGTGTGCTCCGACCGGCGAGGCAACGACGGGCAGGGCCGCAGCGGCATATTCCAGGATTTTGAAGGTGGATTTTCCTCTGGTGAATCGATTGTCAGGTACCGGGGCGAGTCCGATGTCACAGGTCGCCAAATCCAGGGCACGAGTGTCTTTTGACCACTGGCGTTTTTCGACTTCCATATTCTGCAGGTCCAGGAAATCATCAGATATTATTCGCAGAGCCACGTTGTCGAAGCAGGAGCCAATCTGCTCGAGAGCAGGTTTAATGTCGGCAAGAAAGCGGAGCGTGCTTTCGCTGCCGATCCAGACCAGCCGGATTTTATCATCTGTTGGGACGGGATGATCGAGCTTGTAGTCGCTGAGTTTTAGGCCGGAGGCAAGAACCCTGACATTCGGATTGAACTTTAATGCGTGCTCGGCGAGGTACGGATTGGCTGCTATGACCAGGTCGGCCAGTTTTACGCTTCTGCGAAATCGGATGTAGTGCGACCGGTTATCACGGTTGGGAGTTTTGGTGCTGTACATTACTGCATCGTCAAAGTGATAGATGATTTTCCTGCTGTATCGGCGAAGCCAAAAGGCATCAAGTGGATTTAGGCCTTTTTTATGGAGGAGAACGCCATCGAATTGGGCCGCTTGTTTAAAGAGCTTTCGCCGTGCCAGTGAGCCATGCGGTAACTGTTCGACCGCACATTCTATGCCGCTTGCGGCAATCGCGCCGAGATGAGCAGCGATTCGCTGTCTAAAGCTGGCGCGGTCAAGTATACCCCTACCCATTGTCAAGACAAAAAACCGGTTCTTTTAAGGTGGACTCATC
>CAZMWN010000077.1:0-12901 GCA_964569935.1 uncultured Pirellulales bacterium | reverse complement strand
AAGGTCCGGCAGATCGCCTTTAGAATGGTCTGCGGGACAAATCTGTCCGGTATCGGCAAGGCGATGATGCTCTATGCGAACGACTTCGACGATGAGTTCCCACGCGCGGGGGGCAGGTCAAGTACCTGGGGTTCTCAAATAGCTGACTGGAAGGCTCTTAACCGAGGTAATGCCTTTCAAATAGGTTCTGACGGCACCGGCGGCTATGCAACCATCACATCCAGCTTCTATCTTTTGGTCAAGTATACCGAGGTTACACCCAAATCATTCATCTGTAAGAGTGATTCAGGAGTCACAGAGTTTAATCCTGTCGATGATCCTGATATTGGAAGCTTGACCGACTGGCAAATCACTGATTTCTGGGATTTCGGCTCATTTCAGAATGAGAATGATAATCCAAATAATCATTGCAGCTACGCCTATCATATGCCGTTCGGTCGTTATGCCTTGACTACATCGAGTGAGCCGGGTTTAGCGGTGGCCGCCGACAGGAATCCCTGGATTGCATCTCCTTCCGGCGAGGCTAAAGAATTCCCGGGAATATACAGAGCTGACGGAAGCAGAGAGGAAGTAAGTTACGGCAATTCACCGTCGCACCAAGGGGACTCACAAAACGTGCTGTTTTTGGACATTCATGTGAGCCAGGAGAAAACTCCTGCCTGTGGTATTAATGATGACAACATCTATACTTACTGGGGTAGTACATCTAATGCATTCGCCTCAATTGGCCTTGTGCCGGTAGCAAATACCGAGCCTTCGAGCAGAGAGGATTCGTACCTTGTAAATGACTTGACAACAGGTCCTTCAGGGCCGGTAGGTAGGCAACCACGGCAGTGAGTGCAAGTTCTATAAGATGAATGTCCGGGATACCGGCAGTATATTGTCGGTGAAGATAGAGCAATCGTACGTGATTGGTAAACAAAGGTGTTGACAGAATCCTAATGTTGTAATTGACGGATCGCAAAGAGACAACCCTGGTCTGGTTGTTTTAGGGCGGCTTTGTTTGGCGGAGGACAAGGTCGCCTATTTTTTTCAAAAATATGTTTGATAATTATAGGAGTACATCAAATGACAGGACCTGACATATCCTCAACAGGCGTTTAAGTCTGGCGATGTACATAAATTTAATCAGGAGTATAAAAAATTGAATGCAGTGAACTTATATCAAGCACCAGAGAAAGACATAGCCCAAGAGAAAACCGACGCATCCAACTTGCAACTGAGCCCCGAAACCGAACCGAGTTCAAATAGCGCAGCTATCACATTCACCGGACGGACAAACATTAACTGGCTGATGATGATATATTTCGCTTCCGGGATATGCTCACTGATAGATGAGGTCATCTGGGTACGACTCTTGAAGCTGACTCTTGGTAATACGGTGTATGCAACAAGCATTGTGGTATCTACGTTTATGGCAGGACTGGCGCTGGGTTCCTTTGTCATGTCCCGATACTCTGACCGCATCAAAAGACAACTACAATTGTATGCCTTCATAGAGGCCCTCATAACAATTTCCGCTTTATTACTGCCCTGGGCACTAAAGATTGCAGATAGAATATATGTCTGGTTCTATCGAACTTACACGCCCACACAAAAAGAACTGCTGGTCGTTCAGGTCGTTATCTCGGGATTGCTTGTGCTTGGGCCGTCAATGCTTATGGGAAGTACGTTTCCGCTCTTAGGCAGGTATGTAACCTCGCTTGAAAAGGAGACCGGCCGTTTGGTAGGCAGACTTTACGCTCTAAATACCCTTGGTGCAGCCATAGGCTGCTTTATGGCCGGATTCGTTCTGATCCGCTCAATGGGGATCATGGGCACACTGTACACGGCGGCAATAATCAATCTTTTTGTGGCTTCTGCCGGATGGTTTTTATCCCGATTTCCCAGAGCTACATGCAGAGAAAAGGACCAAAAAGCTCAGGTTGTAAATGTGGAGATTGTTGGGACGACCTCATGCAGTGCCCGGATGTACGTGCTGCTTTTCACATTTTTTCTGAGCGGCTTAATCAGTATAGGCTACGAGTTGCTTTGGATGAGAAGTATCGTGCATTTGCTAAGTGGATATACTTATGTTTTCTCGTCGGTCCTGACCATATATCTGCTTGGAAATGTTATTGGTGCGGGCATCGGCAGCGGACTTGCCAAAGAGTTGAAAACTCCCGCCGCAGGATTCGCAGTGACATTATGCCTGTTGGGAATATGCGGAATTTTCTATCTGCCTTTATTAATCCATTGGACCTCCGATATTTTACCGCGTATTGAACGGGAAGTGGAGTTGGCAAGCATGAGTATCTCATTTTCAATATACATGATCCGGCCGCTCGTACAAAGCGCATTTTTGTTCCTGCTGCCGTCTATTATGATGGGGATTGGCTTTCCCATAGCATTACAAGCCTGGGCCGGCCACGTGCATAAAGTAGGCCGAACCACAGGAACGGCATACGCAGCAAATACCATAGGGGCAGTTGCCGGTGGAATCGTTACCGGCTTTATTTTTATTCCGCTTCTGGGGCTGCAGCTTACAATGTCTCTCCTCTCTCTGGCGGGGATTTGGATTTCCGGATTGATATGGATGCTGTTTGCTCGCAGCAACAAAGCAACGGCCCATCCCGGATTATTGGCGGTGGCTGTCCTGGCGACACTGATAGTTGCGATAATGCCGACCGATTTGTTCGAAACCGTGGTTAAAAGCAACCCGATACTTCCTGAACAGCTTGAGTTTGTAGCGGCTAAGGAAGGTGTCGCCACGACTGTGTCACTGTATAGGGATACTCAGGAAGAGACCTTGTATCTTTACACATCCGGCCAGAGAGTGGCAGGTGACACTTACTTTTGGCGTAGCGACCAGAAAATGCTGGGGCACTTCGGGGTATTACTAAACAGCAAGGCGAAAAAGGTCTTATCCGTCGGATTCGGCTCAGGTGAAAGTACAGCCTGTATGGCGTTCCATAAACTCGACAGGGCCGACTGTGTAGAGATTGCCCCGGAGATCGTGGAACTTTCCTCCAGGTTTTTCAGGCATATTAATCTGGGCGATAGGCTGAACGATGAAATCGGCATGATTTATATGGATGCAAAAAATTATATCCATCTGACAGACATCAAATACGATGCCATCGTCAATGACTCCATCCACCCAAAACATTTTGCGGAGAACTCGTCCCTTTATGCCAGAGAATACTTTGAAGACGCGAAGAAGCGCCTCGATGAGAACGGACTGTTTATCTCATGGATACCTACATACAATGTCGAGCCGGTCTATGTAATCAACAGCATCATCGGCACGATGATGGAAGTATTTCCCTACGTAACAATATGGTATATGACGCCTGATCCGGCCCAATATTTCCTTGTGGTCGGCTCGGAACATCCACAGTATTTTTCTCCAAAGCACATAGAGACGGAATTATCGAAAGATGGCGTGCGTGAGAGCCTGTCTGAGATAAACATCAATAACAGTATGGACGTGATGAGTTGCTACATTGGCGATGAAAACGACCTGAGACGCTTCATCCATTCGTATACAATTAATAGTGACTTCCGGCCATTTATCGAGTTTACTACAGACGATCAGCCCTCTGGCAGCTCAATGTTCCGGCGGTTTACTTCCAGTCTCAGGGGTAATTCTGTTTATGAACATATTGACTGGAATGGATTCAACCGGGAGCAAAAGAGCAAATGGCTTACGGAATACGCAACTATTCACAACGCCTCAAATTACCTGCTTGCCTCGAATGGGACCTCGGATCCGCTGGAAAGATTGAGCTATTGCATGGAAGGTCTTGCCATCCTGCCGGACAATCCCGCTCTTCTGAACCTCAGAAAAAGGACCGAGAAAGAGATATTCACCATTTGTTCGAGAAAGATAGATTCCAATAGAACAGAAGAGGCCTTATTGCAGGCAGAGAAAATGCTGAAAATCTATCCTCGCTCAGCGGTGGCATGTTTGATTAAATCACTGTCTTTGCAGAAAAAGGGCAAACTCCAGGAAGGGCTTGTCGCGGCGGAGACGGCTGTCCGGCTGGCACCTGAGACGGCGGATGCTCACTTCGTCCTCGGTTCTATTTTGTGCCGTACTGGGCAGTTGGATGCAGCAATCACCGAGTACAACAACGCGCTGCGACTTTGTGAACAGCCCCAAAAATTTTCTATCTATAGTCAGGCAAAGATGCTGGATACTTTGGCAAACACCCGCATTACTCCTGGCGAAAATGATGAGGCTAAGCCCACAACTGAGAAGAAAATGCTGGGATTGTCCGGTGTGCTCGAAGGAATCGCTGATGATATATCGGCAGATTAACCGGTTATGAACAAATAGTCTTTGTGTCGGGCATCTGCAGGCGGCTTTGTTTGGCGGAGGACAAGGTCGCCTATTTTTTTTCAATTCACAATGGCACACAAAATTATCCCACGCTAAAATTTGTTCTTGGTCTGCAAATGTGGTAAATTACCTTTTTGTGGATTCCAAGGAGTGTAAAAAATGGGACAAACATTAGTTTATAAGATATTAAGCAAACATTTGGTTGAAGGTAGGCTTACCGCCGGCGAGCGGATTGGGATTCGTATTGACCAGACGCTTACACAGGACGCCACGGGAACTACGGCCTTCCTGCTGTATGAGTCAATGGGGACTGGCCGGGTTAAAACCGACTTGTCGGTAAGCTACGTTGACCACAATCTGGCGGGCTTCGGTCCGGAGAATCATAACGACCATCTGTATCTGCAAACGATAGCCGCAAAGTGCGGCGTGTATTTTTCACGACCGGGCAACGGCATCTGCCATCAGGTTCACCTGGAGCGATTCGGCAAGCCCGGCGCTACGCTTTTGGGCAGTGATTCGCACACGCCGACCGGCGGGGGAATCGGTATGCTGGCAATCGGAGCCGGCGGCCTGGACGTTGCAGTGGCTATGGCAGGCGGGCCGTTCTACCTAAATTGTCCCAAGGTATTGGGAGTAAAACTTACCGGCAAATTGAATGACTGGGTGGCTGCAAAAGATGTAATCCTCAAGCTGCTCAGTATTCTTTCAACAAAGGGCAATGTCGGTTGGGTGGTTGAGTATTTCGGCAAAGGCGCAGAACAACTTTCCGTACCGCAGCGGGCAACGATAACCAATATGGGAGCCGAATTGGGCGTGACTACAAGTATCTTTGCCAGCGATGAGCAAACAAGAAAATTTCTTACCGCCCAGAAACGCCTGCAGGATTATCAACCATTAACGGCCGATTCAGACGCCGAATATGACCGCGTCATTGAGATAAATCTGGACCAGCTTGAGCCGATGGCGGCATGTCCTTCTTCGCCGGATAATGTTAAAACCATCAAAGAAATTGCCGGCCTTGAAATATCCCAGGTCGTGATAGGCAGTTGCACAAATTCGAGCTATGCCGATTTAATGATGGTCGCCAAAGTACTCAAAGGGCGTTGTATAAACAATATTGTCGAACTTGCAATCGCTCCCGGCAGCAAGGAAGTCCTGAATATGCTGGCTGATAACGGGGCACTGGCGGATTTGATTTCGGCGGGTGCGAGAATTCTGGAATCCGGTTGCGGGCCGTGCATCGGGCAGGGCTTTTCGCCGGCGAATGATACGGTGACTTTACGAACATTCAACAGGAACTTTGCCGGCCGGACCGGCACTAAAGGCGACCAGGTCTTTCTTCTCAGCCCGGAGACGGCAGTAGCTTCCGCTCTGACGGGTAAAATTACCGACCCGCGGGATTTGCCGGAATTGTTCGGGCTCGAATACCCAAAGATTGAAATGCCGGACAAATTTATAATCAACGACAATATGATAGAAAAACCTTTGCCCGAAAACCAAGCCGCAAAAGTAAAAGTCTTGCGAGGGCCGACAATTGTGGTGCCGGAAATGGCTCGCCCATTGCCGGATAAGCTAACCGGCAAGGTACTGTTAAAATGCGGCGATAAAATTACCACCGACCATATTATGCCGGCAGGGACTTTTCTGAAATTTCGCTCGAACGTGCCGGAATATGCAAAGGTAGTATTCAACTGCTTCAATGAAAACGGCAAACCGACCTTCGCACAGCGTGCTCTTGAATTAAAGAAAAAATCAATCTCAGGTATTGTCGTGGCGGGTGAAAGCTATGGCCAAGGCTCGTCAAGAGAACATGCAGCACTTTGTCCTATGTACCTGGGCGTCCGCGTTGTCATCGCAAAAAGCATTGAACGAATCCACAAGGCGAATTTGATTAACTTCTGCATCGTGCCGATAGAATTTGCCGAGCCTACCGATTACGAAAAAATCGAACCCGACGATGAACTACGGATAGACAACCTGCTCGAAGCAATAAAGAGCAGCGAGAGAGTAAAAATCTCCAAAGCAGACGGCTCATTCGAATTAACCGGCAAGCTGGACCTTTCCGAACGTGACAGAGAGATTTTACTTTCCGCAGGGTTGTTAAACTACGTACGTGAACGGGCACAGAAGTAAGCTAAAAAATAATGGATGAAAAAATCGTAACAATTTTCGGGACAGGCCGGGCAAAACCGGGTGATTCGGCCTACGAGCTGGCCCAAGAGGTAGGTACTCTTTTGGCGCAGGCCGGTTTTACAATCACCAACGGAGGTTACGGCGGCACAATGTCAGCGGCGGCAAAAGGAGCAGTCGAAGCCGGCGGCGAAATCATCGGCATAACATGCTCGGCATTTATGGGCAGCAAAGCAAACCAATATATTACTCAGGAAATTATAACCGATTCACTCGATAAACGACTGGATACGCTGATAAAACTTGGACAAGCTTATATCGTTCTGCCCGGAGGAACGGGAACGCTGCTGGAATTGGCAAAGGTCTGGGAATTAAAAAACAAAGGCTTTCTCAAAACGGATAAACCCATTATACTCTTAGGAAGTTTCTGGAAGCCGTTGGTCGAACTTCTGAATACTGACGATCCCGACTGCAGCAGGTACGTGAAGTTCGCGGATGAACCAAAACAGGCAGTAAAGTTGATTATCGATAATCTGTAATCTGGAAATGGACTTTTAAAACTAAAACTCTTAATCTACGATATGAGTATGAAACTGTTAATCTTGATTTCATTTTTTTCTGTTGGCACAACTACGCCAGGTATACAGAAAATCCACCCGATCCTGTTGCGCGACGGCTTTGTCCTCCAAGGCGTCGATGGCAAATTAACCGGCAACGATGGTAATGATGTATGGTTCTTTAAATTAGGCTCGGATGTCACCGATGACAAAGTTGTTGTCAAAGCCGGGACAAGCCTGAAACTGCTGCCGTCGTCAACACTGGAAAATATAATCACTGATGCGAACGAGCGTTCCGAAAGCCGCTATATGCTCTGGGGCAGAATCACAAAATACAAGGGCACAAACTTCATATTCCCGGACTATTTTTCGCCCTTGAAAGCTCAGCCAAAGTCCCAAACACCTCCCAAAAAAGAGCAGCAAGGGCACGTTCCTACAGAGACACCGTCTGCAGAAGAAACCAGGCAAAAGCCCGCTATCAATGACCCGAACGATCTGCTGATGATACCACAGGAGGTTATTGAAAAGCTCAAGGCAGCGAGAGAAAAAACCCCGGCGAGCGCACAAAGGCCAACGGATAGTAAGAAAATGCAAAATGCGCAAATGCTTCCTGCGACCGAAGAAATCACGACAATCAACACTAAGCGATACACAGAAAACATCAATTCTGTTTCTGTTGACAGAACCGCGCTTTTAGCCGGGCAAGAAAACGACGAATTGTTATTTGTATTGGACGGTTTTGGAAGAAATGTGCCGCATGTATCTTTGCGACTGCTGCCGTGTGAGGTACTGGAACTGACCGAGCAGAGACAATCCGATGTGCCGGAGCCGGTGCGGTTCAAGATAGCAGGGATTGTAACAAAATATAAAGGCAACAACTATCTCCTGCTGCAGAAGGCAACACGGGTTTATAGTCATGGCAATTTTGGAAGATAAAGGATAAAGTCAATGCCCGACAAACTTGATAAAATTCTCATTTCCTCATCACAGCCGGATTTCGACAAACGAATCGGAAAATTTCGCTCGAATATAATGCTCGCATCTCGATTCGCAAGTTATGGTAGCAAGGAAAACCAGCAGGTGACAAATATTCTTCACGACGTTACCGATCGCGGTGACCAGGCCGTCGCGGAGTACACGGAGAAGTTCGATGGAATAAAGCTTACGCCCGAACAATTCCGAGTGCCCAAAACAGAGATGAAAAAAGCTTATCTTGAAATTGATAAAAATACTTTAACTTCGCTGCGCCAGGCGATTGACAATGTCAGGAATTATCAAACCGAAATCTTCATCGGTAATTTCGAACATCCCGGCATAAGATACACCCCCATTAAGAGAGTTGGTATTTGTGTACCGGGCGCCTCGGCGCCATTGCCATCCACGGTAATCATGACCGCCGTGCCGGCACAGGTGGCAGGTGTCAAAGAAATAGTCATTGTTTCACCGCCAAGATATAACGGAAGCATCCATCCGGTAATTCTGGCGGTCTGTCACGAACTGGAGATTGATGAAGTTTACAAAATCAGTGGTGCACAGGCGATTGGTGCTTTGGCCGCCGGGACCGAAACCATCGGTAAAGTTGACAAGATTGTCGGCCCCGGCAACAAATGGGTACAATCGGCCAAGAAGGAAGTCTGCAGTAACTACGTCGGGATAGATTCGATTGCAGGGCCGAGCGAAGTCTTAATCATAGCAAACGAAGACGCCAATCCGGCTTGGATTGCAGCCGATATGCTAAGCCAGGCCGAGCATGCGGAAGACAGCAGTGCAATCGTTGTCACTGATTCAGAGACGCTTGCAAAAGAAACACTTGCAGAGCTGAAAAAACAGGTCAAGACATTACAAAGGGCCGCTGCAGCGAAAGAATCCCTCCAGAAGTTCGGTGCCATCGTGGTCGTGGACGATATAGCAAAAGCCATTGAAATGGCGGATGAATTTGCATGTGAACACCTGGAAATACAATGCGGCGACAAGAGCAGGGAAATCGCAGGCAAGATCAACAACGCGGGGGCGATCTTTATAGGCTCCTTCACACCAGTAGCGGTAGGGGACTATTGGGCCGGACCAAGTCACACCTTACCTACCGGGATGCGTGCAAAGTTTACAAGCGCGGTAACAAGCAACGATTTTATAAAATCAACCAGCATTATTGAATACGATAACGACCAGTTGGCTCAATGTGCCGATGACATCGTTCGCCTGGCTGAAATCGAAGGGCTCGGTGCTCACGCAAGAAGTGTAAGAATAAGGCACGAAGTTTAACGTCCGTCACAACGATCAAACATCCCAGTTAAGCCGTCGCTTATACCGATTGTAAAACCATCCCAACAGATGAGCTGTCACCATCAGCAAATACATTACAACACAATAAATGATAAATGTCTGTAAAAGTGAAAAATCCTTGTCCGGCACGTTCAAAGCAACCAGGAAACCTAACAGAACAAATACTGCTAACATCGCACAATACGGCAAAAAAACCCTGAAAATCGAGCCGATAAGCAGAAAAGGATTCAGGCCGGAAAAAGAATCAAACATGACAAAAGCCAATATACCCATCGGCATAAACAATACTGCAAAGGCTAAAAAGGACCAGAAAACAGTATCGATACGTCGGGTGGATAAATAATAACCAAGAACCGGCGCCGCAATAACAACAAGACACACGCATGTTCTCAAAAACAGCCACAACATTCCGCCGAGACCGGGAGTCCTGCCCAATGTTTCGGGTGCTCTCACACCACCTTCGGCGCTGTCACGGACGCATTCACACAAATACCACCAATAATACAGGTAAAGAATTGCCCGAATAATAATGAATATACATAACAACGGCACAACAATCACAACCAGCGGTGATAACGGCTGAGTTGAACTACCGAGTCCCCTTGCGACGATTTTAAAGAACCACCTTATAACAATTATAATTACCAGAATCATCAGTCCGGCTTTGCTCGTGGGATATAGAAATATATCAATTAGCCACGGGAACCTGCGTTCGGATACAGGCTCGGTATATGTTGCCGTCGTACTCTCTTTAATTTTACCTGATGCAATATCCGGTCGATTCAAAACTTCATCAACCTTCGGTATATCTAAAAGAGTCAAATCGTAGGCGGAATATCCCGAGTCGATATGCGGATTTTCAGACTCGCTTTGTTCCGGCAAAGAATACGTCTTCTGCGATTTAGGAACAACAACCATACCCTTACACTTCGGGCATGTGCCTTTTTTGCCGGCCTGGCTTTCAGGCACACTGAACTTTTGGCCACAGTTATTGCATTGAAACCTAATCACTACTTTGCTGCTCCTGTTGGGATTCCAAATTCCATTGGAGTTTATCCCGATAACGCCAATAAAACCGTCCCGTCAGATGGGCAACTATAAACGCCGTATAGAACACAATAAAACGCTTGAATAAAACCCACAATATCGAGTCTTGTCCCAACAACAACATTCTCCAAATTAACCAAGCAAAAAAAACGTACAACAAAACAAGTCCGAGGTACGGGAAAAAAGTATTATAAATAGAGCGAACCAATACGCGTGGATTAAAGCCGGAAACAGAGTCGAATAAAACAACCGACAAAAATCCAATCGGATAGAAGAAAAGCCCAATGCCCAGTAACAGCAGGAAATAAATGTCGATTCTCCCGGTTATTCCAATATAAATCCCAGCCGGTACTAAAAAAAACATCAGGCAACCAATAGCATGTACCATCTGTCTTAACAAATCGGACAAATCAGGAAGGGCACCCATTCCCTGAGGCGCTCGCACCCATCCTCCGGCACTGTCACGAATACATTCGGCGAAGTACCAAAACATGTATAAAACAATCAGACAGTTAACAATTAACCTTATTAAGGTAAATAAACATACTAACATACCCGGAAGTACAAACAGCAGAACAAACATAAGCGGCGGGACAACAACAAAAATCACAAGATTTTTCAAGCCCGGAAGGCTTAGGGGATACAGAAATATATCTATCAGCCAGGGAAATCTGCGCTCTTCTGCTTCTTCAGCTTGTCTCGTTTTTTCCCCTGAATCCAGTTGAATATCAGCAGCTTCTCCGGAAACATCGGATTGACTCGCCGTAATATTTCTGATTTTATCCTGCTCCTGGATATTCAGAAGAGTTAAATCATAATCTGAATATTTCAAGTTGGTTTGCGATTCACCTCCATTGCTCTGCATTGGGGCGGAACTTGTACTCTCTACTTGTGGAACATTAACCGAATTCCTGCACTTCGGGCATCTGAATTCTTTACCAGAATAGACTTTAGGTGCACTAATCTTCTGACCGCAGTTTTCGCAGTAAAACTCTATCATGAAATCTACCGCTCCAGTGCTTGTTATTAATTCCTATTCTACCTTTTTTCGGCAATAGTGACAAGAAAACGACAAGGCATAAAGCAATTGCCTGATGAGGACAAAGCCTGTAATAACTCTGGAATTTCCAGTCTATCGAGGTAACCTGACGTAATGTGTTTTCAATTTTCTTGCAATTTCACCTATTTGAATGTAAAGTTATGAGGCCGAAAAGCTGAATTATTACACAGCTTGCAGGGCCATTATGCCAACGTAGCTCAACGGTAGAGCTCTGGTTTTGTAAACCAGGGGTTGACGGTTCGAATCCGTCCGTTGGCTTTCAAAATACACATTCTTTCTTCCCGGCCTTCGTCCTAAACATTCCTTGGATCATTGCGTTTAGAACCAATTAATGGTTCCCTATTCCATTCCATTTTTCAAAGAAACCGCCTGCCTTTTGATTAGACCAAAGGATTTGACGCTTCAATGGAAACTACATACCCTGATTTACATAACCATCTATCAAAAATCAAGTTACAAAAATATTTATCAACATAAACTAATAAAAAAAGAAAAAAAACTCAAAAATAATGTAAAATAAACTTGACAAAATGTAAAGTTTGCTTTACATTTATAAACATGAGAAGCTTAAAAGTAAAACAAATGAAAAGGGCGGATTATGAATAGGGCACAAAAGATAGCGTGGTTTTCGTTAATTACGATGATGTTGGCGTTGGGATTAAGCCTTATAGCGGTTAGTGTGTTGCACTTCGGTTTTGGGCTTCCGATGCGGCGAGCGGCAGGGGGATTCGGATTTATTGGGATCATGGGACTTTCGGCTCTGGCACCGGTACTATTCAAAAAGGACAAGGGTAAGGTGGAACTGGACGAAAGAGACCTGCTGATTAAGAACAAAGCTATGTTGGCAGCATATTGGGGTTTCTGGCCTATATTTGTGATTGCGGCGATGGTGCCGTTTTTCATACACGGGCCGGACGGGGTGGTGTCGGTGAAGTATTTGTGTGGAATGGTATTCGGCGGGATGTTTATAGTTATTCTTGTGCAGTCACTCGTGACACTACAAGAGTATGGCTGGAGGGACAAAGGAAATGAATAAGACACAAAAAGGAGCATTGTACGGCATGTTGCTGTCGTTATTGCTTGCGGGTATTGTCATCTTCGATTTAATTGATACGATTGTTGGCTGGCCAATAAAATTGCTTGTCGGTGCAGTCTGGGGAGGTCTTTTGCTTGTACCTATTTATCTGATCGAGAGAAAGAAGAGCCTGCGCGAAGTTGACATAGATGAACGTGACAAAGAAATTATCAAGAGAGCTTTGCTAATCAGTATTTTCCTAATCGCTATAATTTCCTGTCTGGCTTTCACCGTATGTCTGTTCACACTCGGTTTGGAAAACGCTATATCCTTTACAATGGATGACATATCGGCTGTGATTTACTTTGTTCTGGTCGCCTTTATACTTGTTTTGTCCTTGACGATTCTTATTCAGTACAGTTTGGGAACAAAAGGAGAAAAATCATGAATCACACAAAGGTAGAATCATGGATTTATTTCTTTTT
>CAZMWN010000076.1:11734-13272 GCA_964569935.1 uncultured Pirellulales bacterium | reverse complement strand
ACGGCAGGACCGTCATGGACCTGCAGTTGCGGCAAAAATATAACGTCAACCTGGTTTTAATCAAGCGGGCGGAAAATTCTCAAAAAACAAAAGAGCAAGACGGCAAAATAATCAATGTTCCCATGCCCGGCACTGTTATTTACGAGGGTGACATCATGATGGTCGCCGGCTCCGACGCCGACCTGGCAAAACTACCGCAAGATTAAATTAAAATAGCTCGGCGTACCACAGAGATTTAGAAATTTTTCCCACGTTTGTAAAAACAATACGCACAAATTAGAGTTTTCTATATTTTCGCAGCATATCAAGAAGGTTCTGCATATCATCAGGAAGTGGGGCTTCGAATTTTACCATTTTCTCGGTGCCCGGGTGCTTGAATTCGAGACTGAATGCATGCAGTGCAACTCGGATGATAATCGGCTCTTGTACAACCGGCTCGGCGTCTGCCAACTGCCAGGGATAAACCACTTTGCCACCATACATATCATCGGCAACAATCGGATGTTTCATATAAGACAAATGTACTCGTATCTGGTGTGTTCGGCCGGTTTTTGGCGTCAACTCTAATAAAGAAAAACCGCGAAAAGCTTCAATCACTTCATAAAAAGTTATCGCTTCTTTGCCAATTTCCGGCCTGATTGCATATTTTTCCCTAAATCTCGGATGGATGCCCAACGACGCCTTTATACGGTCGGCTGTAAGCTCTGGAGTGCCGTGAACAATCGCAAGATATGTTTTATTGATTTGCCTGAGCTCGAATTGCTTAGCAATCTTCCACTGTGCGGTGTCGTTTTTTGTTACAACCATCACGCCGGTGGTATTTTTATCAAGCCGGTGAACGATGCCAGGTCGAAATTCACCCAAACCACTCGATAGCTCATCTGAATAAAACGCCAGGGCATTGACCAATGTCCCATGCGTATTGCCACGCGCCGGGTGAACAAGTATGCCGGGCTGCTTATTGAGAATGATTAGCTCAGAATCTTCGTAAATGATATTGAGCGGTATATCTTCCGGGAGAATCTCCTTGCTCGGCGGTTCGGGTAAAATAAAACTGATCTCGTCGCCGGGATTTAATTTAAGACTTGGTTTGGCGATTTTACCGTTAACCTTGGCGGTACCCTGCTTGATTGCATCCTGGATGAAACGACGGCTTAGATTACTGAACCGGCCATGGAGATATTTATCGAGTCTGCGTTCCTTGATTGAATGCCCTACCCGCAGTATCAATTGCTCACCATAATCCAAATTTGAATTCTCGCTTTGTGAATCACTCAACGGGCACATTAACATCAGAATAATATGTGAAATTATCCGGCAACGACGGCGTCAGATTTACATCAGGGACCTGCTGTATGTTATCAGAACTCTGCGGCAAGAGATTGACATCTATAGGCGTATTAGTGTCAACAGACAGATTTATCCCGACAGGCATGTTCATATCGACAGGATTTATCTGCATCATGGGTTCTGTGGCTACTTCAGGTTCTTTTATAGGTGCGGGCTTAAAAACAATCTTCTCCTGGTACTCAGACATA
>CAZMWN010000076.1:0-11724 GCA_964569935.1 uncultured Pirellulales bacterium | reverse complement strand
CATAGTATCAAGGCGGTGTTTTGCCTGAACGATAGTCACCGTTCCTTCGAAATCGGCATTTGAAGCAATTTCCTGATATATCCGCCCGGCTTCTTCGATATTGCCCAGTTCTTCGGCGCAAAGTCCTAATCCGAATTTTGCCGCAGCCAATAACGAGGGATTGGACGAAGCTTTTTGCATGGCTTCCGTATAACCCGCCTTTGCACGGTTTATTTGCTCTTGCTTATCCTGTTCACTTACTGCTCCAAGGCGGTAATGCATCTCTTTCCGAAGAACATCGGCATACTTTATAAATGCTATAGCAGCCATATTTTTTTGCCTTGCACTTTCGGCAAAGATTTTCAGATTGTTCGAGTGAGTTATCAGCTCGTAAGAATAATCCATTCCCTTTGACTGGGCGGAAACGATATTACTTTCGATTGCAGATATCCCGTCCAGTAATTGTGTAAACTCAATCTGCTCCCGCGCCTGTAAAACATTTTTATCGTAACGTCTCCAGCCGTAGAAGCTTAGAATAACAATAGCTAATACTGTTACAACTATGATAGTTTTAGAATTTTCCTTAGCCCACTGCGGCAGGTTGCCCAGCCATTCGGCCAATTCATTCGTTTTCAACTCATGACGATGTTCAGATTTCATTTATTTTTTCTACCTCGCAATATATAGTTTTCCCAAACACCAAACAGGTTACAACTAATTAATTCATCCATTTCTACCTTGAGACAACTGGAAATATGCATTTTAGTAATATTTCTTTTATCTTGCAATGGTTATATATGCCGATTAGAATTTAAGAGGCGGCCAATATGGCTTCCAAAAGCAGTATTATATTTATGGTGTAACCGTGAAAGGGCATGAATGTTCAAAGCAAGGCAGAGTTTTTTACTTTTAAGTTTCTACATTTCTGTATTTATGGGGGTATCACTCTATGCAATGGATGAAACCGCCCTTTCAGATAGCAGCGTAACCGCAGCCCCAAAAGGCTTAAAAAACCTCTGGAATCCTACCAAGTACATCAGCATTGATGAAATTAAGCCCGGTATGGATGCATATTGCCTTACAGAATACGGAACCGCCGGAATCGAAAAATTCGATATGGAAGTTGTGGATATCGTCCGCAATATGAACACGGGTAGAGAACTTATCGGAGACATAATTTTAGTTAAAGGTACCAATGAGCGATTTATCCGGACCGGACCCGTGGCCGGATGCAGTGGTTCACCGCTTTATATAGACGGTCGTCTTGCAGGAGCGCTTGCATTTACCTGGCTTTACAGTACGGAACCGCTTTACGGAGCTACTCCAATCCAAGATATGCTCCGGATAGGCCAGGCCAATCAAGCAGGACGTTCCGAGCAAATTAGCACACAAATGGAATTTATGTGTGATTTTTCAGCCCCTATTGATTTTATGGAAGTATACAGACAGTATTCAAACAATCCAATCAGACCAAGTCAAAGTCTCGGAGGAGCCAGTCCATTGCCATGTCCTATTATCACTTCAGGTATCCCGGCCGAGGTTTGTGAGCAATTCAGGGCCAGAATGGAACCCTTTGGATTTATGGTTGTTGCAGGTGGCAGCGGTGGCAATGCTGGAAACAGCGAAAATGTGCAGTTAGTACCGGGAGCCAGTCTATGCGTACCATTGGTTGACGGTGATATTCAGATTTCAACATTCGGCACTGTAACCGAAGTTATTGACGACAAGGTTTATGGCTTTGGCCACTTATTGCTTGGCCAGGGTCAGATTGATTTGCCGATGGCCACAGGTAAAATACATACTGTTGTATCAAATATGGTGAGATCTTTTAAGGTGGCGAGTCTGGTGGAAACCGTCGGTGCCCTAACCACCGATGAAGCAGATGGCGTCATCGGGCGGATCGGAGCAACAGCCAAAACAATACCTCTGACGATAAGAATTGACCGGTACAACGATGCTGAAAAACGGGTTTATAACTGTCGACTTGCTAATCATAAACAGTTGACGCCAAGATATCTTGAGTTAGCAGTCACTGGAGCAGCTCTTTACCTTGGTTCTTTACCTACAGAGCACATGATCGAATATGATGTCGCTATAAATATTGAAAACAAGGATTTGATTACTTTTGAGAATGTCTCAACCGGGCTCGGTCTCAATGAATTCCTGGCTGAGGGCATTGGGTCGGTCATGTTGCTTATGAATAATCCATTCAAAACAGTAGATATCGAATCCATTGAATTTAATATTAGCATCACACCCAAAAATATCAATTCAGGCATATGGTCGGTTGATTTGTCAGATACTGTAATTAAGGCGGGAGAAAATATTAAAATCGAAGTAATTGTAGATTCTTTTCTGGCAGAAAAAATTGAATACAAATTTCAAACGAAAATACCAGAGAACCTGGAACCCGGGAAATATGAACTGATTGTGTGTGGATCACAGGAATATGAAAGGTTTCTTGCGAAAACCGTTCCCTATAGATTCATTGCAACAAGCATGCCGGATTTGATTGATGCGCTAAACAACGCCCTGAATATCCCCAGAGACAGACTATATTGTATCCTTGCATTACCACCCAGTGGTATTGCACTGGAGAAGTCTGAACTTCCCGATCTGCCGGCAACCAAGGCAATGGTCTTGCAGAACGCAAAGAGGACACTAAGAATCCAGCCATACCAACACTGGATGGAAAAAAGCATACAAACCGGTACAGTTGTTGCTGGCAAAAAAGTCTTACGCATAACTGTGGAACAATAGATGTACATTGGAAGATGTTCGGTATATTCCTTGACGTTCCTTCGCCATTAATGAAAGAAACAATATAAGATTTTCGTTGGATTGGAATAACAAGGATATCCGGCTTCCTGAGGATTGTGAGTTGTAGAATGAAAGATTTTAACACAAGTATCAGATTAATTTTTGTTGTTTTATTATCTCTGACCTTTAATTCGGCGTCTTCGGCTGTGAGCAGTAAAGTCACACGTCATAACAGCAGCTCGGAAATGCTTAAGGGCAAGATAGAAAAAGTAGTAATCGGCTCACGCGGAACAATCCAGCTTGGGCGGGCGGCCAAGTCGCTTATTGAGGAATCCGATGATTTTTCAGATGTCTGGTCTATAAACAGTATCATTGTAAGCGGCGGTACTGTGTATTTCGGGACAAGCCCTAACGGTGGCATTTACAAATACAGCCTCAATAAAATCTCAAAGATTTATCCCCTGGAAACGGAACAAGAACAGCCGGAGGACAACTCAAACAATGAAGAAGACGCTAATGAAGTATCAACATCCGGCAAACCAAACGAGATAATTGAGAAAGAGGAGCTTTTGTCGAACGAGCATATTTTCGCGATGGCTACCGATATAGCCGGCAGGTTATTGGTTGGCATAAGTGGAGATAAATGCAGATTGTGCCGATTCGAAGCAAATAAAATGGAAGTTGTTTTTGAACCTAACGATGCCAAATACATCTTCGCGATAGCCACAGATGAAGGTGGGAATATTTACTTAGGCACAGGACCTGAAGGTAAGATTTACAAACTCGACGGACTGGGCAAAAAAACACAACTTGTTTACGACAGTCGCGACAAGAATATCCTGTCACTTGTAGTCGGACCGGATGGTTTTATTTATGCCGGAAGCGACAGTCGAGGATTAATATATAAGGTAGATCTCCAGAGCAACAATGCAACTGTTTTATACGACAGTGAACAGCCTGAAATTGCAGCATTATTATTCCCGCCGGAATCATACACTAATAACCAGAATCCAAAAAGTACATCGGACATAGCCGGCTTCTTATATGCATCGGCGACATCTGCCAAGATTGTCCGAACACAAACCCAATTCGCAGCATCAATGCCGGCAGGCAGGCCGGAAACCGAGGATGACAGGGAGGAGCCAGAAGAGAAGGATGAGGAAGAGAAAGAAGAAAAGGAATTAAATTCTAACCTAAATGGAGGCGAACGCAAACTTGAAATTGCAAATACAGAACAACCCACTCCAACCAAACCTACTAAGCCAACTCCACCTGTACGTCGCAGTACAAGGACAACATCAGCCAGTAGTATATACAAGATAAGCAAGGACGGTTTCGTAACTGACATCTTTAATGAAACCGCTGTTTTTTTCTGCCTAGCACAACAGGATACCAACCTGCTCGTAGGCACAGGAAATAAGGCCCAGCTTTACAGCATCGACCCGGCTTCGGAGCAGCAGGCGGTCATATATGAGGATGAACAGGCAGTACAGATAACAGCGATTGCTGTGGCCGGGGATGATGTTTATCTCGGAACAGCTAATCCTGCGAAGCTGATAAAATTAGACTCGGGCTTTGCATCCGAAGGTACTTACATTTCAGATCTGATTGACGCAGAACAACCGGCCAAATGGGGTAAGCTTCAACTCGAAGCCGATATCCCGGCAGAATGTAAAGTCCTTGTGGCCTCTCGCAGCGGAAATGTCAAGGACATAAACGACCCAACTTTCTCGCAATGGACCGATTTGGTTGAAGTTACCGAGCCTGTACAACTGCAATGTCCTCTCGGCAGATTCTGTCAATATAAACTTGTATTGCAAAGTGAAAACGGCGATGAAAGTCCGCTTATAAGAGAGATTGCAATCGCCAGTACGGTACCGAATCTGGCACCGAAAGTTGAATCAGTTACTATTAATCGAATCCAGGCTCCCAAAAAAGAAGGAACATTTAAGATTAGTTACAGAACAACGGATGAAAATGAAGACAAGTTGATTTATAAAATCGACTTCAGAAAGGTCGGGCGAACAAACTGGATTGAATTAGAAGATGATCTTGAGGCGGCCGTATTTGAGTGGGACGGAAAAACAGTTGAAGACGGCCGATATGAAGTAAGAGTCACCGCAAGCGACGATAGAAGCAACACAACCTCGACGAAATTAACCGGCAGCAGGATAAGTGAGCCGATAGTAGTTGATAACACCGGACCTGTCGCCGCAGAGATGAAAATAACATCAACCGAGCAAAACAATCAACGATTCATGGTCTTTGAGACAGAAATTATGGACCAGCTCAGTGCGATAGGAAAACTGGAATATACAATTGACAGCAATGCCGACTGGATAGGTACTGTACCGGATGATTTGGTATATGATACTACAAAAGAACATTTTACAATAAAAATTGACACAGAGAAGGACTTGCCAAAAGGCGACCACATCCTGACAATCAAAGTTAGTGACGCGGTGGGTAATACAACATATAAAACCTATGAGGTAAATGTGGATTAGCATAAAGCGAAGGAGGTTTTACAGAACTTTAGTTAAATCTCATACGGCTCAAAGGCACAAATTGTGCGGTATATTGAATTTCAAAAAATAACTGATGCGGTTGAAAAGCTCTGTATATCAGCGGCATATGAATTGCCTGAAGATGTTTTAACTGCGCTTGAAGAAGCTACACTAAAAGAATCGCACCCAACAGCGGCGAAAATATTGAACCAACTCATAGAAAATGCCCGTATAGCAAAAGATGAAAGAATACCATTGTGTCAGGATACCGGGCTGGCGGTAGTATTCCTTGAGCAAGGTTCCCAGGTTTGTGCCAGACCACCCGCCGACGATAAGCAGGCAACGCTATACGATGCAATCAACGCCGGTATTGCTGCAGGTTATGAAAAAGGATTTTTAAGAAAAAGCGCTGTCGGCGAACCTTTAAATAATCGAAAAAATACCGACACAAACACACCCGCTATAATCCATCACACAATCGTTCCCGGCGAAAATCTAAAGCTGACTATCATGACCAAAGGCGGCGGGTGTGAGAACAAGAGCCAATTCAGGATGTTCAAACCTACGGCTGAAAAAGTAGAAATAACCGACTGGATTGTAAACGTTGTCGGCTCAGCCGGTGCCGATGCCTGTCCGCCATTCGTCGTTGGAGTGGGGATCGGGGGCGATTTTGAACTAAGCTGTTTGCTAAGCAAAAAGGCCCTTTGCCGGAATCTGAACCATAGAAACGATGATACATTTTACGCCGAGTTGGAGATGGATTTACTTTCGAGAATCAATGCTCTTGGTATTGGCCCGCAGGGGCTTGGAGGTGATACAACCGCTTTAGCTGTTTTAACTGAGACCGCTCCGTGCCATATTGCATCGCTTCCCGTAGCGGTGAATATCGAATGTCACAGTCACCGGCACAAAACAGCAGTTATCTAAATACACATACTACTTTGCAAACAAAGAAAATAAATTATTACAAACCAGACGGCCGTTCTTTAAAAGGCCAACCGTATTTCTCAAACTCTCCAAACTCCATATCATCAACAACAGAAGGATCATCACCAAGACCTGAACGCACTTCATCCACATGCGCATCCACAAATACAGCGTTGGCCATGCCACCATTTAGGTCTCCGCTGGGTGCACTGTGAAACGTGCCGAACCAATCACGGCCATCGGCACACAAAGCATTGTCGTTGAGCACCCATTCACAGCCCGGTCTGGTCCACATGTTTTCCTCAGCAAAGAAAAACACCTCCGCTGGTCTTCTCGTTATGTTGGTTATTTTCTCAGCTGCCTTTCTGCTATTCAGAGTCGATGACCCCAAAAAGGCGTTCATACTATAGCTGTAGTAAGGGATAATGGGTATTGAATCATCGTGTGAGGGGTGTCTTTGCCCTTCGGATTTGGCAAGCACTTTGAACGATGGGCACAAATGCACCTTATCTTCAGGTAGGTAAGGCCAAAATGGACCGTCCGCCGGATATCTTGGATCGTGCCACCTACAGAAACGTGAATAACCGCTTACAGGCCACTCAGTCTGGACCAGGGACTCCCATGCATAAGGATACCGACCATCATAATCATCCAAATAAACTGACTGGGCTAATCCATATTGACGCAAGTTAGCTTTGCAAGTTATCTCCCTTGCATTCTCTTTCACTTTCGAAAGGGCAGGCATCAATATGCCCATTAATATTGCTATGATAGCTATCACGACCAATAGCTCTATCAAGGTAAATCCTATTTGTCTTTTAACCATTGAATCTCCTTTGATAGTCTTTTAGAACCTCTTTTTTTCAGTGAATGAGTTGTCCTTGACGTCTTCCAAGCATCTCTGAATATACTTGTTAAAGAGGAACTACAAGCGATTTTTTAGCTACACAAAAAAAATACTGTCGAATTTCAAAAAGCAAAATTGTACGTCACCGTGAACTACCTTATAAAGTATATAGCCCCCTTTCATCTAAAACCCAACCTTCATTTTTTCCACCGCTTATACAATAAACAATAATAGGAATCGTTATAAAACAAATACCCTTTTGTCTATTCCATTTTCCTTTACCTCTTTCTAGTATAGTCCTTATATTACCAATTTCCTAATCTAATTTCAATAAAATTTTACATTTTTTTAATTTCATTACTAATAGCAAGATATATGCTAATTTATCCTGTCTATTACTGAACATAAGATACTTAACTACGCTACGAAACATATAAAGGTCTTATAAAATATCTCTACTGCATCGGCATGAATAGTCTGTGCATATGTTATCAAAATATTAAACACACCGGTAAATCCATCACTTTTTTTATTCGAATCTAAGACGGGAATCAATAAAGAGAGATGTCGATTTAATAATTGTAAACGACACAAAACAACCACTCAAAGGAAAGGGCAATACTTAATGAATTGTTTACTGACCTGATGTTTGGGAATATGTGCACTACGTATGCAAAGTTACTAAATGTATTTATGAAATATTGGGGGAATCGGTATTTGTAATTAACTATATAGCCGCCGCGCATCTCCTGTATTATAGCTGATTATATTTACATAAAACAAATAGAATATATCTTATGCTCGCGTTGATTAACAGGGAAACACGCGCGCTTCATGTATAATATTAGTGCTTTAAATTGCCAATCCAGCCATCTCCGTAATTCGCCCAGTCTTCATCTGTGACACCACCTGCAATAGTCCAGGCATTGGCCCTGTTGTATCCTTTATGCCAGTTAAGGGAAAACATCTCTTTTAGAGGAATCTTTCGCACGTTGAAGTCCAGAAAAATACCGTTGACGGCTCCATCGTGTCGATTGAGAAAGAAACGGTTCATAGCATTTTCGTCACCGTCTATTTTATGACCATCGTATTCCGGAGGTGTATCGTCATCATCCGGCCATCCACACCAGAAATAGCAATCCATGAACATTGGTATATCGCTTGCCCCCTGAACATGAGGAGTTCGCCAGAATCTTTTAGCCGGTTTATAAAGCGGGTCCTCTCCGGGTACATAAATATAACCATTTACTCCATAACTGCCATAAAAACCCTGGGTACGCCCGCCACCGGCATCCCAGGTAGGTATTTCTCCCCATGCTTTAAAGGTGCTGCCCCACCAATCAATGCCTTGTGCCCCGGTCGGATTCGCAAGTTTAGAAGCAGTCGGGCAAAGACGTATGTCTTCATTACTAATGTAATAGTCAACCATTGCGTCCATCCATCGGCCACTATCACCAAAACGCGTGTTAAAATTGCCATCATTATTATCTGTGTACATAAGAAAGATATTTCCCCATTGCTTGAGGTTGGATTGACACATAACGTCTTTTGCTTTCTTCTTTACCGCAGTCAGTGCAGGCATCAATATACCCATCAATAACGCAATGATAGCTATAACAACTAACAGTTCTATTAAAGTAAAACCTTTTTTCTTATACATATTGTTTCCTACCCTTCTATTTTACTAATACCATACTGTTTGTTTTTTTATCTTATATTCTTTTTGAAATTTTTGCAAATCAACGGCAGTAAAAAACACTATGTCATATTTAGGTTATCCGGATTAGTTTATTATAGTTGTTTAGTCTGCTTTATGTAATTCTAATTTCAACAAAAAGCCCGATAAAATCAAATTTTCCTCATTTGCCTAGAACACCACTGTTACACTTTTGTGAATATTTCGAAGCTTATGCAAAAATACTCAGCCTTTTGTAGTTTAATATTAACTCGGCCAGTGTATTCATTATACTCAACACTTTTCCTTCTTTCAATAAAAATTTTCAAGATTTTCCCATATATTGTACGAGGGCAAGGTATTTTCCAGGGCAGAGTTGATCGGGACGTTGTGCCGGATTAATGGAGCATTTCTCGAATATTTCAGACCAATTTTGAGCTTTTATAAGTCCGTCATGGGCCAGCTTGCTGCAGGCCAGCAGGGTTTTACGCCTATGGCCCATAAAAAAACCAACAATTTTGCTGAATAACGCCATATTTTTAATCCGACAAGCCTTTGCATTATCGCGAACGAAGCTGACCATTGCCGAATCAACATTGGGCTGGGGCCAAAACACCGCTGGTTTTAGCCTCCTTATCGTCTTTACAGAACCCGTTACACCCATAAATATGCTCAAAATACCGTAGTTTTTGCTGCCGGGGGCAGCAGTCATTCGGTCTGCAACTTCTTTTTGGACAGTAACATACATCTGGTCAGCTATTACTGGGCCTGTTATCAGGTTTAACATTACAGGGGATGCAACATTGTAAGGTAGATTCGCAACTAACAAAAATCTGCTATAATGTTTTTTACGGGCGTGATTTAATGCATTTGTAACAGCAAGGCTGATAGTTTTTTTATTTTCGAGGATATCTGTGTTGATTAGAACGATGTTTTCGATTTTATCGAACTGCCCTCTTGCAATTTCAATTAGGTTCCGGTCAAGCTCAACAGCTATTATCCTGCCAGCTTTTTCAGCTAAAACCGCCGTCAGGGAACCAGTGCCACAACCTACCTCGAGCACTACATCGTCTTTTTGAATACCAGCATAATCTACAAGCAATCGCATTAGATTCAAATCGATAAGAAAATGCTGGCCGAGTCGCTTGTTTGGTCGAACACCTGCCGATTCAAGCAATTGCTGGATTTGCCTCTTTGTCTGCACAGAAATTAAGAATTATGAATTTAGAATTTAGTGTTACTCGGAAATTCAAGTATTTTTCACAATAGTAGCAAGGATTGCAACAAATAATGATTCTACAGGCAATAAAAAGTTTTTTTTGGATGTTTTTTCTTTGGATTCGCGTTCAATATCATCCATCGCCTATTGTATTTTTTCAATTCTCAACTTTGCATTCCAAGTTTTTTTTCGTTTTGGCCATATGTATCGCGGTGGTTATGGCTGATTTCATACTGGAAGGATTGGCGATGTTTCGGCCCACGATATCGAAAGCCGTCCCATGTGCAGGCGATGTTCTTATGATTGGTATACCGATAGTTACATTAACAGCCTTCTCAAAACCGAGCAGTTTAACAGGTATCATACCCTGGTCGTGATACATCGCTACGACGCCGTCAAATTCGCCTTGTACAGCCCGCAGGAATAGCGTGTCGGCAGGGTATGGGCCGTGACAATTTATGCCCTGGTTCTGTGCTAATAAAAGAGCAGGCGATATAATCCGCTGCTCTTCGTCACCAAATTGGCCATCCTCGCCGGCATGCGGGTTTAAAGCGGCGACACCAATTTTCGGATTATCGATACCAAAGTAATCTTTTAAGGCATCATTGAGCAAATCTATCGGCTCAAAAACACATCCAATAGTGAATTTATGCCTGACTTCGAACAGGGCTTCGTGAATTGTTGCGAGTGCCAGCTTTAATGGACCGGCTACAAACATCATAACTTTCCGCGGAGATTTACAGCGGGCCGCAAGCATCTCAGTATGACCGGGCCATTCAGCTCCGGCTAATTTCCAGCTCGTCTTACTGATAGGAGCGGTAACTATAGCGTCTATGATACCGTACTTTGCCGCTTCGATGGCATCCTGGCAAAAACGTATCGATGCTTCGCCGGCTAATTTACTCGGGCTATTTACCCAGGATGGCACAGAATATTCATCATAATCTGCAATAACAACTTTAAACGGATATTCACGACTGATTTTTTCGTGTTGATGTCTGCCCCAGAAAGGTTCTATCTCAGCAGCGTCGGCGGCATAACAAAGCTGTTCATTCAATCCAAAGACAACGAATTTCGCAGCCCGGCGGATATCAGGATCAACCAGAGCCTTAACTATAATCTCCGGACCGATACCGCCGGCATCGCCCATCGTTATGCCGATGACCACCTGTTCCGATATCGAATTATTGTTGTTGTTATTTTTTACCATTGATGCAATGCCCGGCTTTTACTTGTCCTTTATAAACTATCAAAAGCCCAATTGTCTCAATTTATCGGCTGTTAACGGTTCCTTCTTTGGCAGAATATTTTCAAGATGTTTTTTCACCGTTTTTATAATTATATCATTTTCAACATTAATACAATCACCAATTTTTGCCCGACCCAGGGTAGTTCGCTTGAGTGTCTGGGGTATCAATGCAATGCTGAAGCTATTTTGGTCCAGTTTCGCTACCGTCAAAGAAACGCCGTCCACGGCGACTGAGCCTTTAATCACCATTGCATCGAGCAGTTCGGTATCGGCCGAGAATTGAATATCGGTAAAATCGCCATGCTTATCTATCACTTTTATAATTGCTGTGCCATCAATATGCCCCTGAACGAAATGGCCGCCGAATCGGTCCGTAGCCTTCATAGCCCGCTCTACATTAACCTGCGACGAGGGCTGTAATTTTCCCAAAGACGATTTATTCATCGTCTCAGCGCTAATATCAAAACTCGCAACATTACCTTCAAGTCCGGCAATCGTCAAACAGACTCCGCTTATGGCGATACTATCGCCGAGCTTGCATCCTTCGGCCAACCGGCCCAG
>CAZMWN010000075.1:0-13313 GCA_964569935.1 uncultured Pirellulales bacterium | reverse complement strand
ATACTGCTTGGCGAAACTCCCGAAGATTACGACAAGCACTTCATCCTGACCGCCGACATCGACCTGGATCCTAACCTGCCCGGCCGCAGGGTCTTTGACGGGATCGTTATTGGTTTCGGTGGAACTCCTTTTACTGGTGTCTTTGACGGTAGGGATCATACGATTTCACATCTGACAATCGAGGGTAAAAACAATCTAGGACTATTTGGTCAACTCAAATCCGGCGCCGAAATCAGAGACTTGGGAATAGTGGATGTGAGCATTAATGGCATAGGTAGCTGGGGCAGCAATATTAGCAGCCTTGTGTGTGTAAACAGAGGCCTTATCTACAGCTGCTACAGCACTGGCACTGTTAGTGGAGATAACAATGTCGGTGGCTTAGTAGGAGGAAACAGTGGCAGAATTTATAATAGCTACAGCACCAGCACCGTTAGTGGAGGTCAAAACGTCGGCGGCTTAGCATGTATTAACTGGGAAAACGGCATTATCAGTACGAGCTACAACATCGGTGAGGTTGATGGATATAACTTTGTCGGTGGCATAGTAGGCGAAAACGGTGGTTTTGTCACCAACAGTTACAGCACCGGTAGGGTCAGTGGTGTTAATGATTATGTCGGTGGCTTGGTGGGCTTCCAAACGTACCTCGGCTGTATTTCCAGCAGCTACAGTACTGGTCCGGTCAGTGGGGATGAAGATGTCGGCGGGCTTGTGGGCAACCAAGCTCCCTCCGCCCTTGTCTCCAACAGCTACAGCATCAGCACAGTTAGTGGAGATGATTATGTCGGCGGCTTAGTTGGTGTGAACAATGGCTTTGTCAGCAACAGCTACAGTACCGGCATAGTCAGTGGATATCGCTGGGTCGGCGGTCTGGTAGGAGATAATTGGGGAGAGGTTACGAATTCTTTCTGGGATATTCAGACCAGCGGGCAATCATCAAGCGATGGCGGGATGGGTAAAACAACGGTCGAGATGCTGACTGAAAGCACTTTTACAAATGCCGGGTGGGATTTTGTGGGTGAGACTGAAAACGGAACGGAAGATATCTGGTGGATTCTTGAAGGCCAGGACTATCCGAGATTGTTGTGGGAGCCGCATAAATACGGTGGTGGAACGGGGGAACCCAACGATCCTTATCTCATTTACACGGCAGAGCAATTGAATGCTATCGCGGCCGAACCGAACGATTGGGATAAACACTTTCAGCTCATGGCTAATATTGACTTGTCAGGTTTCTCTTATGATGCCAGCCTGATCGCACCGGATGTTGATCCGTGTGACTCGGGTTTCCAGGGAACGCCTTTCACTGGCGACTTCGACGGTAACAACCACACGATATCATATTTAACGATTCACGGCGGAGATTATCTTGGTCTTTTTGGCCAATTGGAAGCTGAGGCCGAAGTCAAGGACTTAGGAGTAGTGGATGTTAACATAATTGGATATGATTATTTAGGTGGACTGGTGGGTTTCAACAGGGGTAGCGTAGCAACAAGCTACAGCACAGGCACAGTTATTGGCGATAAGCGTGACGGTGGCCTCATGGGTAGGAATTGGGGCAATATCACTACGAGCTACAGCACAGGAACGGTCACCGGAAATGACGACGTTGGTGGCCTTGCCGCTGGCAACTATGGTAATATCACCATGAGCTATAATGCCGGTGCGATTGCTGGAAATTGGGATGTCGGCGGCCTCGTGGGCGAAAACTATGGCAGCATTACCACGAGCTACAGTACCGGCGCGGTCAGTGGAGAGATCAGGGTCGGCGGGCTCGTGGGCTACAACTGGGGGGATTCCAGCATTGCTTCAAGTTTCTGGGATGTGGAAACCTCCGGCCAGACAACGAGTGACGGCGGGACAGGCAAAAATACGGCCGAGATGCAGACCGGAATCACTTTTACGAATGCAGGCTGGGACTTTGTGGGTGAAACTGTAAACGGCACAGAAGATATCTGGTGGATTCTCGAAGGTCAGGATTATCCCAGATTATGGTGGGAACTTGTCGAAGATAACTTAATCGAGTAAAATGAGAATTAGCTTACAGGTGGTGACAGTTTATGGAGCATTCGGAACTTTCTAAAGAAAATACAACTAAAATTTGTCCAAGGACAGGAAAAACAATACAAAGCAGATTCAACAAGCGCTGGATTAAGTGGCTGTTTCCAATTGCCGGCCTCTTGGCACTAATCTGGTTTTTGATTCGTGTCGTCCCCAAGCCGAGCAGAGCGTTATATCCATGCCAGAGAATTGCCCAGCCATTAGCTTCGGGCTTTGTCGTCTGGCTTTTGGGATTGATAGCATCGGTGGCGATTTATCGAAAGGCTAAGCGAATGTTTCAACAGTCACGGTATATCATCGGCGTCGTCGCCATCGTAGTGGCTGTTGCAGCAATATATTGGCCGCTCTGTATAACCAACGGAAGGGGGGCGAGTGCCGCCCCGTTTGTTCCAACTGACTTGCCGAACACGCCTATAGGTGTAGCGAAAGGAATCCATCCCGGCCGGGTTGTGTGGGTATACGATCCTGCCCTTACCGATCCATACAGTTCAGCCGGACGCTGGTGGGACGACAGCCGCACTGACCCAACGGTCGCCCACAGCATGATGTCTCGAGCCATTCGCAACCTGACCGGCGTAGCCGACCAGGTCGAAGCATGGGATGCGATTTTTAGATATTTCAATGTAACTCACGATGGCAACGATATCGGTTATGTGCCGGGAGAAAAAATTGCCATTAAAATCAATAACATTTTTTCCCGTGAATACCGTTGGACCTCCAGCCAGTCGAATCGGCCTTGTCCCCAGATGCTGTATGCACTGTTGTGGCAATTAGTGGAAGTCGCCGGAGTCCCGGATTATGACATTACTGTTTACGATTGTATCTTTTATCATGGCGACCCTGTTTATGATTACTGCCATGCCGATTTTCCAGGTGTGCGATTTGCCGAAGGGGATGCGACTGATCGCGGCGGTTACGGGGGCGGTCCAGGCCCGAATCCCGGAGAAAGGGAAAAAGTCGTACCTGATCCGAACGTTCGTGTTTATTACGGCGATCCGAGTATTGTGCCGGACAGCGGCCAGGTGTGTTTCCCCACCGTTGTGACCGAAGCCAAATATCTTATCAATATCTCTTTACCACGACCGCATGAGCTTGCCGGAGTGACAGTGTGCGCCAAAAACCATTTCGGCTCGGTCTGGCATCCTAATTATTGGGATTATTATCACGGTTGGAATCCTGCTATTATGCACGCCGCTGTAGCTGCTTACGATTTCTCCGGCGGTATTATAGCCCGGCCCATGGGTTCGTATAACGCCCTTGTTGACCTGATGGGCCATGAGCATCTGGGCGGCAAGACGCTGTTGTTTTTCGCCGAGTGCCTTCGGAAAACATATTGGTCGGCTCCCCCATTCAACGGCGGTTTGTCATCAAGCCTGTTCGTTTCGCAGGACGGCGTAGCGATCGATTCGGTTCTGGTAGATTTCCTGAGGTCGGAAGGAGATGTTCCCGATGGCAGTATTGATAATTATCTGCACGAGGCGGCACTGGCGGACAATCCTCCTTCCGGGACAATATATGACCCGGAAGCCGATGGTATTCCTCTTGAAAGTCTTGGCGTGCATGAACACTGGAACAATTCCATAGACAAGCAATACAGCAGAAATCTCGGGACGGATGAGGGAATCGAGCTGGTTCAATCGATTGTGGTAGATGTGATTGACGGTGACTTCGAGCCGGACGGTGACGTGGACGCGGATGACTTTAGTGTTTTAGCTGCACACTGGCTCGAATCCGGCCGGCCCGGATGCATCGGCGACCTTGACGGCGATTGTGACGTGGATTTGGATGATCTTGCCGTTTGGATTCAGAATTGGAACGTGGCCAAAATCGATTAAAAAGTATTGGGGTCTTCAACGCCGCACCAGTATCGTGTTGTGTTTTCGCTCTTATGCAGCCAGTCGGCACGGCCGTCAAAGAAAAGATTATTGCAGCCATCAGTGCGATGTCGATTAGCAGCTACCCTTCGAGTCAAATTGCTGCCCTTGTTGATTTGTTCCGAAGCCGGTAGATGCCAGAGCGACCAGACGTCTAAGACGTTGAATCTGGACATGATATCCAGTTCGTATCTGTCCCGAATTACCGGCCGCCAGTTTCCCGCTTCATTATCGGCCATATAAATTCTTTGGGCGGGTGAGACGATTTCTGTGAGCTTGGTCGGCCTGCCTATTTGCGTCCCTCTGTTACCAGTTGAAAAACCCGGATTTTCCATGTCCCAGGCATTCACAACATAATCCACTGTTTGTTCTGCGTTGCTGTAGCCGTATTGACCCACCCCGGTGCGGGGAAATGAAGGACACTGATATACATCGACCTCACGATAGTTTTCAACGTCTTTGTATTCATTGCCCAGGAATGGAATGAATACGAGAATCCATTTAATGTTGTGGTCCAGTGCACGTGGGATATATTCGTCATTTTCAAAGGCGTATTGTTGCATTGCAACGCCGATTTGTCTGAGGTTATTAAGGCAATAAACGGTTTTTGCTTGTTTCCTGACACGCTGCAGTGCCGGCATTAATATCCCCATCAGCAGCGCAATAATAGCTATTACTACTAATAGCTCAATTAATGTAAATGCTTTTCGCTTGTGCACCATTTTTGGAAGATAAGAAATTTTCTATATTATGGCTTATTGTCTGTATTTTCTCAAGTTTTATTTCAAGAGGATTTACTACTTTAGCGGGAGAGAAATGGTTTTTACCTTCGAAGTGAATATGTAAAAAAAGGGACAGAGTCTTGCCCCCACTCTATCCCTTTTTTCTTTTACTATTGCTATATCAGACTAAGGTGCACCGGGGTATCCAGGATGCATGTACCAGGTTGTAGTCTCTCCGACAATCTGATCTGTTAAAATATTAACATCCGAGCTCAGAGAGGTCATGCTATCTTTTTGAACATCAAGCGTCATGCTGCTCATGGCAAAGCCAAAACCCGGCTGGTGTGGAAGACCAAGCGTGGCTGCATCATAGCTGCCCGTCTCGACAACGCCGGAAAAGCTGTCGCATCCGGCGGTTGTAAAGCTGAGTGTGCCCGTAATTGGAGTACCCAGCGGGGAGCCGTCAGCATAGCATTGCTCAAAGTTGTTCTCAAACGTAAGTGTTATCGATTCGGCCGAACCGTCAAATACTTGGCCTGTTCCTAAAACCCATGTATCGGGTACGAAGGCGGCCCAGGCTTCTCCGGATACTGACAATCCACTTACAAACTGGTCTGTGTCTGTAAGCACTAATGGTTCGATTCCTGTAACTTCAAGACTCTGGTTTGTCGTAAAAGTGGAAGTTAAGCCCTCAATACCGTTAGTATTGGTCCTTACGCACTCCGCCGTGAAAGTCGAAGTAATATCTCCTCCTCCGGCATAATAGCCTCCGATTACGTTCGCCCATCCCGTTTCTTTGGGGTTGGAATGTGCTTCGAATGTCCCAAACGCCGAACCTGTGCCGTTGAGAGTAAACTCGGCATGGGCATCAGTAGAATTGTCACCGCCCTCTCCGGGAAGAAAGGCGGATATCGTTACGTCCGGATTATCAACCTCGAACTGAACGTATATATCAGGCTCAATCGGTGTGGCTCCCTCATTAATATCAGCGTTTGCAGTAACGCCAACTATTAATAGTAGAACGACAATGATTTTTGTAATAAATTTGCCCAATTGAACATTCCTTTTTTAAAACTTAACAATCTTAAAACCTGTCACAATACCACATGTATTAACCAACCTGTCTTGAGATTAGAGGCAAGAGACTGAAAAAATTATATCTGAAAGATATATCTCTTCTTGCCTTTCACTCGAACTCAAACTACGTTTTTCCTCTTGGCTTTAAGAGACTATTAATTACATCATAGTTTATTATTTTCCATGTTGCTGTCCATATCCAGTAAGACTTACAGAAAAGTTATATGTTTGGATAAATTCCCCTGTATCACCACTTTGAGAAGTAATTGTATTAATTGAATCTGCCCAGATATTGCTGCTGACATGAATCAATGGAGAACCATAAACAGGAGCTATCTCGTTTTGATAGGCCTCGAATACTCCATTTCCGGAAGTACTTACTTCATAGCCATTGAGAGGATTACTTCCTCCTGGATTTGTATTTTTAAATCCTGTAGAGTGAGTAGAGTTACCTTCTCCGAGGGTTATACCAGCCGATCCCAAATACGCAGTTGTGCACGCATCAGCGGTACCTTCCAGGTCAAGGTAACTTAAGGTCTCCAAACTTGGGGTTACAAGATCTCCGCGACCAACTTCTAAACGCATAGAGTATGTCCCAGATGCAAGAAGGTCGGTAACACCTGTTGATGTAGTAGCTCCGAAAATCAATCCCTTTGGTTGATAATAACCTGTAACACCCTGCATACTTCCTTCCTGTGAAAGTTGAGCTTGTGTGTCACTATCGACATGAGCATAAAGATATGAATCTTCATCCCATGTGCAATTCGAAAAGTACGTAGACTGGGCAGTGATATCAGTTATACCACTGCTTCCCATCACAGAACGCATAACTGTTGACTTTTCACCATAATATCCTCCGTCACCCGTCCAAATGTTTTGGTATCCTGAGTAACTACCTTGAAAATTTGCATTGAGGACGTCGGTCAATACAGGTGTGTAGGTTGTAATATTTACAGTGCCAACATTACCACTATAAGAAATATTGACATCAGCCTCCACGGGGACAACAAACATAATCAAAGCAATCACACTTGTTAAAATTATTCTCTTACTCATTTGGAAAATCTCCTTTCTCTTTTATTGTTTGTAATTATTTATTTTTTTATTTAACTCCGGCGTCGAGCCAAAGATTGTTTTCTTACTTTTTTAATTACAAACTGCAGGCGTTTTAGATATCGCTCTGCGTCAAATTCTGATAAAAAATTGAAATAAACTGTGTGAATCAATAATTCCAATCTGACATTTGGCTGGATAATCTTTCCGGTATGATTAATCACCTCCTCGCTGTTTTTAAGTCTGACTTCTAAATTTTCTACCAATCACAGGCTTTTGCAGATTTACCGCTTCAGCCTTATATACATTGTTTAATTTTACCATTTATCTTATTTTGACGTCAAGTAATTTTGTTGATGTTTTAAGATAATGTTGTAGGACTTATCGAAAATGGCCGATTTTTAGCGTTTTTAAGGGGAAATCCAAAGTAAGAAATCCGTCAGGATTTTAGATATTAATCATTGCAAAACAATTTTATAACTGGATATTATAGGACGTAATGTTTTTGAAAACACATAACAAACTGCTGTTTTATCTCTTCCAAATAGAAAATCCTGTCAAACTGTTCCCAAGGCTACTGACACAGGTATATCTGATGTTAATATTGGTCCTGATCTAAATTAAATATCATCCATATTTTCTGAGTTCGCTTCGATTTCTTCATCAACGATATCTTGTCCGTTTATGGACACTTCAGTATCTTCCGGCACCGATTCTTCAGTGTCCTCCGGTTCAGATTTTTCAATACTCTCTGATTCGGAGTCCTCCGTTGTCTGAGGTTCAGGTGTTTCTTCGGCCTCTTCTTGAGCAGGTTCTTCAATAACCTCCGGCTCAGATTCCTCTATATCCTCTGATTCGGAATCCTCTGTTATCTGAAGTTCAGGTGTTTGTTCGGCTTCTGCTTCTGGAGCGGATTCTTCAATAACATCAGCTTCAGATTCATCAATATCAACCTGCTCAGTTCCTTCCATAACTTCTGATCCAGGTTCCTCAATCATTACAGGTTCAGATATTTCTGTGACCTCTTGCTCTTGAGCAGGTTCTTCAATATCCTCTGGTTCTGATTCATCTGTCCCGGGGACATCGGATTCCGGTTTGGGCATCTCAATAGTATTGGGTTCCGTCTGCTCGACAATCTCGAATGAAACAGGAACTGCATTGCCTATAACAGTCAGACCCTTTGAAGCAGCAAGCTCCTGTGCATAGCCTTGTACCCGACCCAGCCTGTAGTGCAACCTGTTAGTTAGATAACCCGGTTTTTGCTCATAGAGTTCCTTAAAGGCCTTGTAGAACAAATAGTCAACAAGCTCGACCTGTACCTGCTGCTTGATCATTTCTTTGGCAGTGGTAAGTTCGACATTTAAGTATTCTTCGTCCCCGCCGAAAGAGACAATCCGATAGCCTTCGGCTCCAACCTGCTCAGCGGTAATCCGATTCTGTCCCATTACCGCGACAACAAGTTCGCCGGTGTAAGGATCGGTAATTTCAAGAGACCCTGCAACGCTGGTCTGGACAATCTTATGCGATGCGCCGATACCTGCGAAATTAAATCCTGCCGCTGAGCTTTCCTCGGCAATTGTTACCTCGGTTAGCGAGCCTGTTACGAAAAATTCCGGCGGTATGTTTTGTCTATAAACTTGCTGCTCTATTATTTCCGGGGGCAGGGGTGTCAATTTCGCCAGGATACTTCCTTCGCCCGCGACCTCCATAAGAACCTTTCTTACCTCGTTCCAGTCGGTTTGATCCCTCATAGCCACTCTTACCGCCTTTGCTCTATGGCCGCTCCATAAGAAGTACTTGCGTGTAGCCATACCGACAACAGTACTCTGGTCAATCTGTCCGGCGGCGGCTCTCTCGAAGACGCCACTTTCGTTTTGTATCTTCCCTCCGATCGCGGCGTACCACGGCCAATCAAATTCCAAATCTTCTTCCTGACCCTGTTCGTTGCTGACTTTTATCATATATCTTGCAACCGGTATTTCATCGAGACTGAATTGCTTGGTTATTGGTTCAACCAGGCTCAAGTCGGGATTTCCGGATTCGATATGACTTGTAGTACAGCCGACAAGCAGGAAACAAAAACAAAACAGCAAACTTTTGAATATAAAACGTCTAAAGAATTTTTTATTTTTCATCACTACTTCCTACCAATTTCCAAAATACGTCTAACTACCGCCGCCATAGGTATTGTTGATAACAACATCTCCGACACCGCCGGAAATAACCGATTCAAAGGTGTTGAACGTGCAGCTGTCGTATGTGTTGTACGAGTTTGTTACCGTTGAGTATCTGCTTTTAAGCCCGACTCTTGTATCGACTGCCATCTGGTACTTTAGTTGCGTAATGTATGGCTGGCCGTATGCGCCACCGGCGATAAAGAATGGATTGAGGTGAACACCTCTGGTAAGAGTCCCGGCTCGGGCAGAACTAATCAGCAAAGTCAGTGCAACTATAATTATAAGCACTATTATAAACTTTTTCATTCTGTTAGCTCCTCTCTGCCCTTCGTTTAAGGGCTAAATGAAATTCATAACATCTTGTATGGTAACTACATATAAAAAAAGCAGTTCCTGAGAATTACAAATTGTCCGTAGAGTAATCTCTGAACCCCGCAAATTAAACACCCTCATCCGAAGGGTAAAGAATAGCCAATTATATTTATCTATTTATACCATTTTACCTATTATAATGTCAAGTGAAATCACGTGTTAATATGGGGTGTTCGAGATATTTCTGTCTTTAGGAAGTCTGATTCGCGAAACTATCGGTCTTTAAATGAGAATATAAGCTGCAAAAAGCAAATTTTAGAATCTTTTGAGCAAGCCGATACCGATTACGGGCTCTTCTGTGATTGGAATAATGGGAACTAATTGAAAACCGGCCACTTCGAGCTCTTTGTGTTTTCCCGCCACGCTATGGCCGACAACCCAGCCGAGAGTGGCACCGAAAACAACGTCACTGGCCCAGTGATCGTCGGTGTCTATCATTCTGTAGGCTACAAGAGAGGCTACTGCATAAGCGGGAATACCAACTTTTGGGCCATAGAACTCATCCAGAACGGAGGCGACTGTAAACGAGCTGGAAGTGTGGCCGCTGGGCCAGGCAAAATCCTTGCCGTTGGGTGTCTCGTTGTTTCTAATTAATTTAAGTCCTGTCGTTGCCAGCCAGGTTATTGTCAAAGCGTTTCGCATTGTCCAGGCTCGTTCTCTATTAAAATCGTCCTGATTCTGTGCACTGATAAAATACCAGAGAGCACCCGCGGCAAAATGAGTAGTTGGATGACCGATAATATTAAGGCTTTCATCCTTGAAATTGTGCAACTTATGATGTCTATCGAAATAATCGGCGACGCGTTTATCCGCTTCCTGGTCCATAACAGCACTGGCAGCACCTGCCAGCAAAAGAGCAGTTATATTGTCAGACCTGGTGAAAGTTTCTTTTGAATCGTCTAAAAGTCTACGGGGCCATTTGGCAAAATCTTCTTTTGCGGCCTTAAGCCAAAGAGGTTCGTTGGAAGCATCTTCACTTTGATCGGTTTGGCTTAAATTAGGTTTTTCTGGTTGTGAATCAGATTCAACGGGAGTTTTATTTTCTTTTTCAGAGATAATTGGCCCGGAATTAGCGCAGCCTGCGCTAAGAATTAGAAATGTTAAAAGTATTCTGAGCCAGAATCCATTCCGGCGATTTCTTATCATTTGGTATCCTTCATTTTCATAACTCTATCGTTGAATGAGCCTGGCTCGATGTATTCGCTAATCTTCAAATGGCAACGATGCCGAATAATTTGGTGCTTCTTTAGTTATCTGTATATCGTGCGGATGGGATTCGTGAACCGAAGCGGCGCTTATGCGAACGAAGCGGTTGTTTTTCATTAATTCTTCTATATTTCTTGCTCCGCAATAACCCATTCCGGCCCGCAGTCCGCCGACAAGCTGGTATACAAAACACCCCAATGTACCGCGATATGGTACCCGACCTTCCACCCCTTCCGGCACGAGCTTGCTTTGCTCGGTAGTGCTGCTTTGGCCGTATCTGTCCGCAGAGCCTTTTACCATCGCGCCCAATGAGCCCATACCTCTGTATTCTTTGAACTGCCTGCCCTTGTAAATCACCAATTGTCCGGGACTTTCTTTCAGACCGGCAAACAATGATCCTATCATCACACTCGAAGCACCGGCTGCTATTGCCTTGGTTATATCTCCGGATTGTCTTATTCCGCCGTCGGCAATGATAGGGATATTATGTTTTTCGGCCACATTAAAGCAGTTGATTATCGCAGATATCTGTGGTACACCCACGCCGGAAATGACCCTTGTTGTGCAAATTGCTCCAGGCCCGATACCGATTTTCAGGGCGTTTGCTCCGGCCGCTATTAAATCCTCCGCCGCCTCGGAAGTTGCAATATTACCGGCAATCACGTCTATATCATAGTCGGTTTTAATCTTCTTAACCGTATCGATAACGTTCTGTGAATGGCCGTGGGCTGTATCAACTACGATTATATCTACATCGGCTGCTATTAAAGCCTCGATACGCTCGTAATCGTGAACGCTGACCGCGGCACCGACTCGCAGCCTGCCTCGCGGATCTCTGGCTGCTATAGGATATTGCTGAACCCGGTCAATATCCCTCATAGTTATCAGGCCGGCCAGCTCGCCTTTGCCATTAACTAAAAGCAGCTTTTCAACTTTGTGCTTTTGCAGAGTCTCTTTTGCCTGTTCGAGCGTGGTTCCGGCCGGCCCGGTAATGAGTTTGTCTTTTACCATTACCTCGCTGATTTCTACATTGTAGTCTTTGAGAAATTTCAGATCTCTTCGAGTTAGAATGCCGACCAGCTTTTTGCCCTTGACAATAGGTATGCCGGATACATTCTGCTCGTTCATAAGCTGTTGAGCTTTACTGACAGGTTGATTCGGTGATAATGTTACCGGGTCGAGAATAACTCCATGTTCGGAACGTTTGACCTTGGCCACCTCGCGTTTTTGTTCTTCGATCGAGAGGTTCTTATGGATTATGCCGATGCCGCCTTCCTGCGCCAGAGCTATTGCCAGAGCCGCCTCGGTAACAGTATCCATTGCTGCCGAGACGATTGGGATATTAATCTTGATATTGTTGGTCAGTTGTGTCTGCGTATTCGCCTGGCTCGGTATAAAATCGCTTTTTGCCGGAACCAGCAGAACATCGTCGAAAGTTATACCTTCAGCGACAATTTTACTCTTGTCCATTGTTTGCTCCAGATATTAAACGCTATTCTGCTTCAAATTAAGAGTATGAGTATAATATCCTCATAAATCAGCGTCAAACCAATTTTATACCAATTGTTTTATCCTGCTGATAGATGTGCGCGAACAAAATAATTGACACTCGCTCCTGAGCGGATTAAATACCGTTTAGGTGTAATATTACATTTTTTTATGGGATTTGTTTATATGAAAATCGTTGTCGCAACGGATTCATTCAAGGGCACATTAAACGCTGACGAGGCATGTGAGATCATAGCAAATGCCATTCGTGAGTGTTCACCGGATGTTGAGCTTGTGTTAAAACCAATGGCCGACGGTGGAGAGGGTACCGCCAAAGCGCTCATTAAAGCTGCCAACGGCCGATGGATTCAGCAAAAAGTAATGGGACCACTGCCGGATAGGCAGGTCGATGCAGGTTTTGCCTGGTTCGAGGATAAAACTGCTCTTGTTGAAATGGCTTCAACCAGCGGACTGGAACTGCTTGGTCCCGAGTGGATGAATCCCCTTCACACGACTACATATGGGACCGGCCAACTGATAAAGGCTGCGTTGGAATACGGTGCCCGGAAAATCCTTCTGGCGGTAGGGGGCAGCGCGACTGTCGATGGCGGACTGGGTGCCGCTTCGGCATTAGGCTGGAAGTTTCTCGACAGCCGGGACAAGCAAATCCCGTTCGGAGGCGCCGGTCTTGAGAGACTTGCAAAAATCGTCAAACCAGAAAACTTGAGTCTTGTTCCAGTCGAAGTCCTATGCGACTGTGATAATCCCTTATGCGGCGAACTCGGAGCGGCTAAAGTTTATGCACCTCAAAAAGGAGCTAATCCGGAGATGGTCGAACGATTAGACAAAGGGCTTGCACATCTGGCCGATGTCGTTCGTGTGCAACTTCAGCGGGATATCTCTGGCGTACCTGGTGCCGGTGCAGCCGGGGGATTGGCTGCCGGGGCCATTGCCTTTATGAACGCTGAGTTGGTCTCCGGCATAAATACGATTATAACTCGGAGTAATCTTGGTGCCGATCTTGAATCCGCCGATTGGATTATTACCGGTGAGGGATGTTTCGACCGGCAATCACTTTCGGGAAAAGTCGTTTCGGGAATCGTGAAATTGGCGGCCCAACGGCATGTCCCTGTGGCGGTACTTGCCGGTCAGGTGAAGGTACAACCAAAGGAATATCAAAAGTTTGGAATCGTTACGGCTATTTCCTGCAAACCGGATAATATGCCTCTCGATAAGGCTTTTGTAGAGAGCCGTTCTTTACTGGGCTTGGCAGCGAAGCATTTTGC